>CAISRC010000076.1 GCA_903887845.1 uncultured Chlorobiaceae bacterium | reverse complement strand
GGATGACAGCGATATTGATATTGTTGTTGAAATGGAACCGAATATTTTGCTCAGGGTGCAGCTCAAGGAAGAGCTGGAGCAAATGCTGGGCAGCAAAGTTGATCTGATCAGGTATTGGAAAAGAATGAACCCGTTTCTGAAGGCTCGTATTGATAAGGAAGCACAGTATGTATGAAGAATATCGAGCAATAGAGGCGTTTATGGAAGATTGTATGGATCTGATTGATCTTTGGCAAGCAAAGTTTGCAGGACAGGATCAACCATCAGTACCTCTTGATGAAGTGATCAAAGAACTCAACAAAAGCTGATATGCTTTCGGAGTATGGCCATCCGTTATTCAGTAAACAGCCTCAATATCCGTAAATCATTTTCAGACTGTATATACGGCGAGCCACATGATCGAATTCAGGAAAGGAAACATACTGGCAGCAGATGCCGAAGCCTTGGTCAATACGGTCAACTGTGTTGGTATTATGGGGCGCGGTATTGCTCTTCAGTTCAAGAACGTTTTCCCTGAGAATTTCAAATCCTGGCTTGCGGCCTGCAAGCGCAATGAGGTCATGCCCGGAAAAATGTTTGCATTTGAGACAGGTGCATTGACCAATCCTCACTACATCATTAATTTCCCAACCAAACGCCATTGGAAAGGCAAAAGTCGTATGGAGGATATTGATGCGGGTCTTGTCGCATTGGCTGATGAGATCAAGGCAAGGAATATCCGATCAATTGCCGTTCCCGCGCTTGGGAGTGGATTGGGAGGATTAAGATGGAATGATGTACGTCCACGAATTGAAGCGGCCCTGCGGGAATTGAGTGATGTCAAGGTTATCATCTTTGAGCCTGATGAGGCATTCGCTGATAAAAAACAGAATCTTTCAAGCGATGTTCCAAGGATGACATCAGGTCGGGCAGCCTTGGTTGGGCTGATGCATCATTATCTTGCCGGGTTATTGGATCCGTTTATCTCATTGTTGGAGGTACATAAACTCATGTATTTCATGCAGTGTGCAGGTCAGGAGTTACGGCTCAACTTTACAAAGGGCCCTTATGGACCTTATGCTGAAAACCTTCGGCACGTTTTACATGCTATCGAAGGGCATTTGGTTTCTGGATATGATGATGGTGTGGGATAAACCAGACAAGCAGTTGACGTTGGTGCCTGGCGCTCTTGATGATGCTCTCTTGTTTCTTAAAGAGAAGGATACCTCCAACACTCAAGAACATTTTGACAAGGTATGCAATCTTGTTGAAGGTTTCGAGTCACCGTTCGGTCTCGAACTGTTGGCGGCAGTGCATTGGGTGGTAAAGAATGAACAAGTTCAAACCGTTGATGATGTTATTGCCGGTGTCTATGCCTGGAATGAGAAAAAGAGACAGTTCTCCTCGCGTCAGATTATTCTTGCCGTTGATGTGCTGACAAAAAAAGGTTGGCTTGAGCATTTCAGCCCGATTTGTGCTGTGTGAATATTGAGAGCAACATCATGACAGGGATCGTGCCCGCTTCCCGGCAGACGTTCAGACCGAATGCCAGGCGTTGTTGAGTCAGTACTCGTAGTCGTGCATGACGATACTTGTCAGCAGTCTCAGGCAATAGCGTTAATTCCTCTCCGTTCTACAAGAGAAAGAAGTTTCAAGGTTGTCCCGGCAGGTTTCTTTTGTCCTCGTTCCCATTGACTTACCGATTCCTTTGTCACGTTCAGATAGTGAGCAAAAACTCTCTGACTCACCTCTTCACGTTCACGCAATGCCTTGATCTCTTCTGCGCTGAATGGGTGAATCGGCGTCAAGCAGGATTCATCGAAGTGACGCATTGTCTGTTTGTCAATCACGCCAGCCTCGAACATATCTGAAGCTGTTTCATGAACTGCTGCAAGGGCATCACTTTTATATGTTGTAGCTTTACTCATAACATGTTACAGCCTTGAAGGCTCCTGTATGAATTAATTTTTCAAGCTTTTCATCACTGATGCCCTCATCCTTGGCGAACTTGGCAAACCACCTGTTTTTGAAAATCCGCACTCTTAACCGTTATGCGTTGACATTATTTTTCACCATTGAATATATAGAACCAGGTTTTACTGTTCAAGTATATTTTGCAGAGGTTCAAAAACTGTCCATGAGTTCAAGCGTTCTGCTCTGGATCTCCGGGTTGTCTTCGGGTTGCGTGAATGGAATGAGAGGAGGCCGAAAACTATACATATAGCAGATTATTTCCCCAGCCCCCATTCAGTGTAAATCAAAGGAAATTCTCTATACTTCACTCAAGCATCCAAAACCACTCCGCCAACAATAAAACCCAAGCACCCAACAGCACCTTGAAGAGCCACCACACCATAATCCACGGCGACAGCCGACAGATGAACCTCCTCGCTGACAGGTCGGTGCATCTTGTTGTCACCTCGCCACCTTACTGGCAACTCAAGGACTACGGGACGGAGAACCAGATCGGTTTTCACGAGAGTTACGAGAGCTACATCAACAACCTGAACCTTGTCTGGAACGAATGCGAGAAGGTGCTGCATCCCGGCTGCCGTCTCTGCATCAACATCGGCGACCAGTTTGCCCGCTCGGTCTACTACTGCAGGTACAAGGTCATTCCCATCCGGACGGAGATCATCAAATTCTGCGAGACCATCGGATTCGACTACATGGGTGCGGTGATATAGCAGAAGGTCACTACCTCAAACGGTTATCTTAACCCCTGATTATTAGTACTAATTTTTTTTTGGCGACATTTTTGTTGACATTTACAGCATACAATCCCTTTCACGGCACTCTGATCTCCATGATGAGGCGGGGTTACTATGATGCGTAGCGAATTTTTGATATGTTTTGTGTGTTGTTACAACAATGCGTGCATGTTCCAGGCAAGCATTGAATCGAATTGAAGAAAAGAAAAAGGAAAACCATGGCAGCTCAACACATTACGCTTGATATCCCTGAAAAGATACTGCTTGCAGAGAAGACTGATGCACTTGCTTTTGGGAGGGAACTGAGGGTTCTTGCGGCAGTTAAGCTGTTTGAGATGGGGCGGTTGTCGTCTGGTCGTGCTTCAGAGCTTGCCGGAATGAGCCGTGTTGAATTTTTACTCAGTCTTAGCCGCTATAATGTTTTTCCCCTGGCATCCGAATTAGATGATTTAGAGCGCGATTATGCTTCAAGCCATTAGTAATACATCTCCCTTACTCTATCTTTATCGTATCGGGTTGATTCATCGACTTCCTGAAATTTTTGGAGAAATATGGACTCCTGAAGCGGTGAAGGTTGAATTAATGGTTGGCGACAAGAGTGGATATGATGTTCCAGACCTGTCAGATTTTTCATGGATCAGGATCATAAACCCAAAAGCACAGCCCTCTGAATGGCTCTCATTAGACCTCGGTCCGGGAGAATTGGCGGCTATGTCGCTTGCTTTAGAAAATTCGCATTGTATTGTTTTGCTTGATGATATGCTTGCTCGTCGAACAGCTCATGCTGCCGGTTTACAGGTTTGGGGTACCCTTAAAGTACTACTGGAAATGAAAGCGCAAGGACTTGTCAATAGGGTTGAGCCGTATGTCAATCTTTTGACTGATGCGGGAATGTGGGTTTCAGATGTTGTGATGCGTCGGATTCTTGTGTTAGCAGGGGAGTTTTAATAATCATTCGGATAGAGATCCAAAGCCGCTCCACCAACAAGAAAACCCAAACACCCAAGCGCACCTTGAAGAGCCATCACACCATAATACACGGCGACAGCCGCTAAAACCGATGGGCAGGATCAACTATCTGTATCTCTCAATGAGGTGATCAAGGAACTAAAGAAAGGCTGATATGCTTGTCTGTGGAGAGTGGCAAACTGTTACGCATTTACGTTTATTATCCTGAAGGAGAACAAACATCATGGCAAAAATTGAATTACCTTTGTCACAGTTTACCTATGCTGAAAAACTGGATTTGCTGGAGACAATCTGGGATGATCTTTCAAGGGATGAGGCGGCATTTGAATCTCCGGCATGGCATGAGAACATTCTAAACGAACGGAGAGAAGCCTTTTCTGCCGGAACGGTGCAACACTCCGACTGGGCAGAAGCCAAAGAGCGCATAAAAAAGAATCTGTCATGCATTTGAGGATTTTTGATTCTGCCGAGAGAGATCTTGAAGATGGCTACCATTTCTATGAAAGACAATCTCAGGGTTTGGGAATCTACTTTCTTGATTCTCTCTATTCGGATATTGATTCGCGTTTATTTTTTGCGGTTATACATCGTAAAGTCTTTGGGCATTACCGTCTTCTTGCCAGACGTTTTCCTTTTGCCGTTTCTTACCAATCCTGAACTCTCATTTGTCATAGTGTACTTATTTTGATACATTTCTCGATGAATAACCCAACACTTGAAGTCAGGTTTTTTAAAACCGATGGTGGTACAGAACCAGTGCGCGATTGGTTACGCGAGCTACCCGCTGTCGAGCGAAAAAGAATCGGTGAAGAGATCAAGACTGTTCAATACGGTTGGCCACTGGGGATGCCGCTGGTTCGCAAAATGGAGAAGGATCTTTGGGAGGTGCGTGTCCATTTGCCAACTCGTATTGCAAGGGTATTATTTACGGTACAGGATGGTTTGATAGTGTTGCTTCACGGGTTCATAAAAAAATCACAGGCAACTCCGAAGTCTGACCTGCAATTGGCAAAAAGCAGAATGAGGAATACATGATGAATGAAAAAAATATTGGCAGCAGTTTCGATGAATTTCTTGAAGAAGAGGCTCTTCTGGACGAAGCAACTGCGGTAGCCGTCAAGCGTGTTATTGCCTGGCAAATTGCTCAGGAAATGAAAGCACAACATCTGACAAAATCTTCAATGGCAAGCAAAATGCAGACCAGTCGGGCAGCACTCAACCGTCTGCTTGATGCAACTGATACCAGTCTTACCCTGACAACCCTTTCCAGCGCAGCATCTGTACTTGGGAAAAAATTCAGGATAGAGTTAGTCTGATTCTTTGCCCGCTCAGTCTACTACGGCAGGTACAAGGTCATTCCCATCCGGACGGAGATCGTCAAATTTTGCGAGACCATCGGGTTCGACTACATGGGCGCGGTGATCTGGCAGAAGGTCACCACAACCAACACCACCGGCGGCGCCTCGATTATGGGGAGCTTTCCCTATCCCCGAAAACTCACCTTTGGCTCCAGGATTGAGAAGGAGAGCGAGGCAGAGCGGGAAGAGTTTTTCAAGGTCAAGGAGATACTCAGCCCCGAAAAAGTGCGGTTATCCAACGGGTTGACGGTAAAGCTTGATCGGCATCAAGAGCGAACCGTTCTCACAATCGCAGCTTGCAAAATACGAGCGCGCTCGTATTTTAGTCGGTCATCGCTCATAAACGGTGAGTTTTCCTTGCCCTTTGGGGTGAATCATTCCCGAATTTGACATTTTGCGAAGCAAACGAGATGCCTGAAATATGCTGATCTTGCATAACTCTGCTGTATCTGCCCGTTTAATTGAACCTT
>CAISRC010000075.1 GCA_903887845.1 uncultured Chlorobiaceae bacterium | reverse complement strand
GGTCACCAACTTGCTTCGGGTAAAGTGCATTAATGATGCTCCTTCGTAGCAATAATTCTGCAAGCATTGTAAATTGCGCCAAAGAACCGGCTGGTTATGTAAAACCAGATAATTTATTACAGAGCACAGCATGAAATTTGAATTTGAAAATCCAACACATCTGGTCTTCGGTGCAGGAACACTTTCGCAAATAGGTGAAATAGTGCGCCAACACGGTAAAAAAGCCTTGCTTGTCACCGGTAGTGGCAGCGTCAAACGCAACGGAACTTTTGAACGGGCAGTCTCAAGTCTGAACGCCTCTGGAGTGACCGTTGTAGAATGTTCCGGCGTCGAGCCAAACCCCCGGTTATCGTCGGTGATGAGAGGTGCCGAGATCGCCCGCGATGAAGGTTGCGACGTCATCATCGGCATGGGTGGCGGCAGTACCATGGACGCAGCCAAAGTAATAGCGGCAACCGTCAACTACGAAGGTGACCCATGGGAGATGATTGCCCACGGTCAAAGTCACTGGAGGCTCCCGACTAGCGCCCTCCCCATCATCACTGTACCAACAGCGGCGGCCACCGGTTCTGAAATGAACGGTGGAGCGGTTATCACCAATGAAAAGACAACAGTTAAATCGTTTGTCATCGCCAAGTGCCTCTACCCGCGAGTGGCGATTGTCGATCCCGAACTGACGTTGAGCGTACCGCAGGATCAGACTGCGTTCGGCATCTGCGACATGATTACCCATGTAACTGAGTCATACTTCAATGGCGCTGATGGTACCCCGCTTCAGGATCGCTTCGCTGAAGGGGTCATTCTCACTGCTATGGAGTGGGGGCCAAAAGCAGTATCCGATGGTAATAATCTTGAAGCACGAACGCAAGTGCAATGGGCATCGGTTGTTGCCCTCAATGGGTGGGTGCAGGTCGGTACCGCTGGAGCTTTTCCGGTGCATATAATCGAGCACGTCCTCTCGGCACATCACGATATTGCACATGGTGCCGGCCTCTCTGTGGTCAACCCGGCCTGGATGCGTTTTGCTGCCCAAACCCGTCCTGCGCGTTTTGCTCAATTTGCACAACGTATCTTCGGGCTCTCCTTGAAACATCCAGACGATAGAGACACTGCAATGGAAGGGATCGACAGATTTGAGGCGTTTCTCCATTCAATCGGCTGCCCCACTCGTTTGTCACAACTGGAGATCGGAGAGGCACTGCTTGACCGGTATGCCCAGGATACTTTACATATCATTCATGACGGAGAGGGACGTCTCCCGGGCCGTCCGCCGATGAGCGAGAAGGATATTATCGAGATTCTCCGTTCAGCACTGTAACATCAGTTATAGCAATTAATAAAGGAAGAAAAATGCAAAAGCGTCAACTGGGAAAAAGCGGGCTGGAAGTTTCGGCTCTCGGATTAGGCTGCATGGGAATGAGCTTTTCTTACGGTACTCCGCCAGACAAACAGGAGATGATTTCACTGCTTCGAGCGGCAGTTGATCGGGGCATCACCTTTTTTGATACTGCAGAAGTGTATGGCCCCTGCACAAACGAAGAACTTTTAGGAGAAGCTCTCTCCCCTGTTCGTGCTCAAGTGGTGATCGCCACCAAGTTCGGCTTCAGGCTTGATCCCGAAGGAAAACGAGCCTGGGTGGGGCTCGACAGTCGGCCAGAGCATATCAAGCAGGTTGCTGAGGCATCTCTCAAGCGCCTTAAAATCGAGGCTATCGATTTGTTCTATCAACATCGTGTTGACCCGGATGTGCCAATCGAAGAGGTGGCCGGAGCGGTCAAAGAGCTGATTCAGGAAGGAAAAGTCAAGCACTTCGGCCTCTCGGAAGCAGGAGTTCAGACTATTCGCCGTGCACATGCCGTTCAGCCAGTAACGGCAATCCAAAGTGAATATTCGCTCTGGTGGAGAACCCCTGAACAAGAGCTGCTTCCTGCTCTCGAAGAACTCGGCATCGGCTTTGTGCCATACAGCCCTCTGGGAAAGGGATTTCTTACAGGAAAGATCACCGAAAACACGACATTTGAGAACTCCGACTTTCGCAATATCCTCCCCCGCTTCACACACGAGGCCCGGCGGGCAAATAAAGGGGTGGTTGAGCTGCTTGGCAAAATCGCCGAAAGAAAAAAAGCCACCCCTGCCCAAATAGCCATTGCCTGGCTGCTTGCCCAAAAACCATGGATTGTACCCATCCCCGGCACCACCAAACTGGAACGACTTGAGGAAAACATGGGTTCAGTGAACATCGAACTTACTGCGGACGATATCCGCGAGATAGAGAGCGCAACAGCCACAATAACGGTGCAAGGTGACCGATATCCGGAAGAACTGATGCGAATGACCGGGCGTTGAGCAATCCTTTTCACTGAAACTCTGCAGAACAACATCTCATTGAACTGAATCAAAAGTTATGCATAACAATCATGAAGAAAGCATCGAGGCCGTAACGAAAATGTCACTGCAGTTCATGGCCGAAGCGATCGGGCAATGCCCGGCAGGACTCGAAAGCAGCACGAACAGGGATATCGTTTTTGCGGTGCTTGGTTTCCAGTACGGTGCCGTGCAGAGCGCCGCTTACGTCGCCGGTCTGGACGAGACCGCCTCGGCCAGTATCACCGAAGATGTCGTCAGCCGAATCAATGGTATGGAAAGGGAGAGTGTCTCTCAATTTCTTGCCCTGATGCCGAGGCTTGCCAAAAAGGGGTATCCCCCGATAGCGCTCGGAAGCAAAGCAATTATCGCTTTTTACAACGCCACCACTGACGATGAGAAGCTGGCAACATCAGGTTCGCTGAGGGAAATTCTGCGGCAGATCGACGCGTCGTAAATCAGGAGTCGATGTCTCCCCTGTCCTTTATAATTTTTTGAAACCTCCTGCTTTTTCGTGCAGGCAAAACACTCCGGCAAATCCTGAGAAGAACGGGGCGAACTGCTCGTGATATCTCCAGTTCTGCGCTTCGGCTTCATTCACGTACCAAAGCCTTGCTTCGGAGTTATCGACACCCAACAGTGCCCGATAATGCGACCAGCTCAATTCGCGACGCACTGTGTCGTAAATTGGAACAGCAAGATAAAACCAATTTCCCAACTGGTACGCACCTGAATGACATCCACAGTCCGCTTTGCTTCTTTCCGAGCATCAGCAATCAGAGTGCTCAACTGAGCAAGCAACACATCGATATTGACTGAAAGACTCCGATCATTTTCATGCATAGCCATCTCCATAGTTGCATGTTGAAAAGTCCCACAACCTGTGGGACAAATTGCGGTTGCTGCATTATACCGTGACCCGTTCTTTTAATTTCGACAAATAATACGCATAATCCACGAATAGCTTGATAACTGGATGGTGAAAAAGGTCATGATAACAAACAGAAGAAGCACAACAACGGTAATTCCAGTAACGGAATTGGGAGTAAAACCAGTTACCGGCACACCAGTGCCTCCCGCCAAAACCCATGAAGTGGCCGAATACGACAATTGGTTCCTTCAGAAAGTTGAAAAAGGCTTGACCGAAGCCAAGGACCGGGAGTACCCAGCCTGGTTTAAGAGGATTTGCACGTGCATACTTGTTTCGTCTGCGACAGTTTTATGAGACATATTGTAATGATGAAAAAGTCTCACCACTGGTGCGACAGTGTGCGTTCCCGATCCAGCTCCGTTCACAGCTCTTCTTCGGTTGGCAAAACCAATATATAACTGCTGGCAAACAACTGTTCACTCCCATTCAAGACCGAATAGCGAACCACCGACTCGTCCTTTTGCGAACACAAAATAATGCCAGTTACATACTGTTCATGATTTTGGATAACTTGCCACAATAAAAGTAATGAGATGGGGAAATCAACTATTCAACACACGCAATACGGTGTCGGGGGCTTTTTTGACAAGATTAAGCAAAACCAGCGCCGGGCCATGCGGTTTGCGGTCACCCCGTTCCCAATGCCTCAGTGTGGCGACGCTGATGCCGAACGCAGAGGCAAACTCATCTTGCGTCAGGCGTGTTTCCTGTCGGATGCTTTTGACATTGACGGGTTCCGGTTGGAAGACCCTTACCTTGATGTTTTTTCCCTCTGAATAATCAATAGCCTCTGCCAATCCATTTTTTATACTCTCAAATAGGGTATCCATTCTTATCTCTTATAGTTTTGAACCAAAATCTTCGTTAGTCCTGCCAGCTCATTCCGCTCTGATTTGGTCAGGTTACCCTGTTCACTTTTACTGAACGCCGTCAACAAAAAAAGCGGCATATCAGGGTTGTGGTAAAAATATATCATGCGAGTGCTGCCACTTTTTCCCTTGTTCCCTGTCGCCCATCTCAATTTTCGAACACCTCCGGTTCCCTGAATCAAAATCCCTGCCGTTGGGTTTGTTGAAAGAAAGGAGAGTAGAGAATCATGCTCCTCACTGTTCATCAGTTTTTCTGATTTGCGAATAAATTCCGGTAGTTCTACAATCGTAATATTCATCACACAATATAATCCATTGGATGATTTTTAATGGAAATATCTGCCCATAGCATAAATTTTTGGTCTCAATAAACTTTTCCTGCCAGGTACCACTATGTTGCCTGCCAACCTCTTAAAATCCAGATAGCAGCTTCTCACTGTGATGCTCAGGTAATTCTACCGCTATATCAGTCTCCAATATCAATCGCTCTGCATACATAACTTCCACTCCTTTCTCCACTTTAGCACTACAAACCAACCCTGCCCAGCCAGCCTCCGGTATTCGGAAGAGATAAAGAGTTTAGCGAACGTAACACAGCAAAATTTTGCAATGGCCCCGCTTGTCGATTGATAAAGGAAAAAACCGGAACCACAGCCAACCAAAGTTTGAAAAAACGCGGACCGAACTGGTCAAATCTTCTCTCTCAGCAAGAGAGCTTTTGCTTACATCATTTACTCATGGTCGCCCCCATCCGCTTGATACTCCTCTGCCAACTCCAACAGCATTGTGCGTTCCCGGTCCAGCTCCCTGCGCAGCTCTTCTTCAGATGGCAAGACCACTTTATAGCGGCTGGCGAACAACTGTTCACTCCCGTTCAAGACCGAATAGCGAACCACCGATTCGTCCTTTTGCGAACACAAAATAATGCCAACAGTAGGATTATCGCTTTCGCCCCGTTTCAGATCGTCGTACATGCGCACATTGAACTTGCAACAAAAAAATGGACATCCTAAGAAGCCATAGCTTTTGGTTGTTGTTTATAACGTAAAAACTCAACAGGCGATTTATACCCTAATGTTGAGTGCTTCCTTTTCCTGTTGTAAAACACTTCAATATATTCAAACAGGCTATGTCGGGCCTCTTCTCGCG
>CAISRC010000074.1 GCA_903887845.1 uncultured Chlorobiaceae bacterium | reverse complement strand
TTTCTCATGTTTGCCTGGTAAAACGCCCTCAGGTTACCGGGAGTACGGTGCATAAGACTCTCGATACTGTGGGGTTCGCCCTTAAAACGGATAATTGAACCTTTTGAAATGTTGCTGATTGAGACCATAAGCCGGATAAAAAATTATCTTGTACAAGTTCCTTATTCCCCAAATAAAATAGCTTGAATATAACACAGTACAGGACGAATACCAATTACAGTTCATTCAATCATGGATAAAGGTAAAAAGCCATTGCATGTTTGTTACCTACTGTTTAAATTCGGGAAGAAGGGGCGTGTAATTTGACAAAATTAATTTTAACCCTAACAATAAAAAATTCTTATGTCAAAAGCTGAATTAGTAGAAAAAATTGCCGAGCAGGCTAAACTGACCAAAGTTGATGCTGAGCGCGCTCTTAATGCGTTTATTAATGTTGTCACAGCATCATTGAAAGAAGGGGAGGATGTTGCGCTTGTCGGTTTCGGAACGTTTACCATTGGTGACAGGGCTGAAAGGCAAGGACGTAACCCTCAGACAGGTGAAGTTATTACCATTTCTGCGAAAAAAGTTGTTAAATTCAAACCGGGCAAAGCATTAAAGGAAGAGGTAGGTGGTTAATTGTGAATTTTTTGTTTCTGCTTTTTTAAAGCCCATCATGAGCGCTTGCTTGATGGGCTTTTTTTATCATTAATATTGCTGCACTATGGTTACCAAAGTTGTCCTTGATTTTGAAAAGCCACTGTTTGAGCTTGAAGCCAAGCTCAACGAAATGCGCCAATGCCTCAGGAGCAGCACAAGGGAGCAGACTCAGTCAGAAACGGAGTTGCTTTATCATGATATAGAGGCTCTTGAGCTGAAGGTTGGTGCACTCCGTCGCTCCATCTATAAAAACCTTACTCGATGGCAGAAAGTGCAGCTTGCCCGCCATCCGGCAAGACCTTACACGCTTGATTACATTTACATGATGACAAAAGGCTTTGCGGAACTTGCCGGTGATCGGCATTTCAGTGATGACAAAGCTATTGTTGGAGGCTTTGCCCGCATTGAAGAGAGTGCTTCGGGTTTTTCTCAGCCGGTTATGTTTATTGGCCATCAGAAAGGTCGGGATACCAAATCCAATCTTTACAGGAACTTCGGCATGGCACAGCCCGAAGGATACCGAAAAGCGCTTCGATTGATGAAACTTGCAGAGAAATTTCGCAAACCGGTTATTACATTAATTGATACACCGGGAGCATTTCCCGGCATAGAAGCTGAAGAACGTGGGCAAGCAGAAGCCATTGCCCACAATCTGTTTGAAATGGCCAAGTTGACCGTTCCGATAATTTGTGTGATTATCGGCGAGGGTGCGAGTGGAGGAGCCATTGGCCTCGGGGTTGGTGATCGAATTCTTATGGCTGAAAATAGCTGGTATTCAGTGATCTCACCCGAAAGTTGTTCTTCCATTCTCTGGAGAAGCTGGAACTATAAGGAGCAGGCGGCAGAAGCCTTGCAGCTTACCGCAGAGGATCTTCTTGGACAGGGCATTATCGACCGGATTATTCCCGAACCTCTTGGAGGTGCTCATACGGATCCTGATCTTATGGCAGGGACATTGAAGAGTATACTGATTGAGGAGTTGAAATTGCTTCTGCCGAAGGAGCCAGCAGCTCTTGTCCATGACCGGATAGAAAAGTTTTCGGCCATGGGTGTCTGGAAGGAAGAGGCATAGAAATTGAACGAAATAAAAAAAGCCGGCGTCCATGCCGGCTTTTTTGTTACCCTCAGGCTTTCTTGATTTCGTATGATTGATCGCCCCTGAGGAGCTCTTCGAAGGTGCCGATTCCGTTTTTCTGGGCATCAGCGATCTGTGCAGTCAGAGCATCTTCATAGGTGATTCGCTCTTTGGCATAGAAAACACCGAAAGGTCTTGGGAGAGACTCTTCCGAGTCAGCATGATCATCAGCAAAATGAGCAAGAATTGATGCTTTATTGATATCGGTTTCATCATGAATCCAGAGATCACTGCTGGAAATGCCCTCTTTGTCCAAATCCACAACGATGGGCTGAAAACCGTCAAGCCAAATACCCCGTTTTCCTCTTGCAAAAATAAGAGGTTTCGATTGTTCAAGATAGACCGTGTTATTGGCTTTATTGTCGGCAGAGGAAAATGCTTCAAAAGCGCCGCCGTTAAAAATAGGGCAATTCTGATAAATTTCTACAAGCGATGTTCCCTTATGAAGGGCGGCGCGTTTCAGTATCGAGCGAAGGAATTTGCCGTCGCGGTCAAAAGCTCTTGCAAAAAATGATCCCCCGGAGCCGAGAGTGAGAGCTGCCGTATTAAAGGGCTGATCGATAACTCCTGATGGAGAGGTAACAGTTCTCAAGCCGATTTTCGAGGTTGGAGAATACTGCCCTTTCGTGAGACCGTAAATTTCATTGTTGAAGAGCACCACATTAAGGTCCGGATTTCTTCTCAGGGTATGAATAAAGTGGTTTCCACCAATTGAGAGTGCGTCACCATCTCCGGTTCCAACCCAGACACTCAGTTCTGGTCGTGAGACTTTGAGTCCGGTTGCCATAGGGAGAGCTCTGCCGTGAATACCGTGAACGCCATACGTTGCAAGATAATAAGGGAGGCGGGACGAGCATCCTATACCGGAAACAAAAACAATGTTTTCAGGTGCAATACCCAGTTCAGGCAAAACATTTTTGATTTGCTGCAGTACGGCATGATCTCCACAGCCGGGACACCATTTCGGCTCTTGATCCGAAGCAAAATCCTTTGCAATCAGTACTGGCAGGACTGGTATTGTTGTATTCTCGGTCATGATTGAAGCTCCTTTATGATGTCAGTGATTTTAATCAGTATTTCCATTTCATTGAATGGGACACCCTGTATCTTGGTGAATCCTTCCGGTGCAATCAGGAAGGTGTCACGAATAATATGGATAAGCTGTCCGTTATTGAGCTCGGGGATAAGTATTTTTTTGTAGTTGCCGAGAATTTCCTCAAGATTTTTTGGAAACGGGTGGATATAGCGCAAGTGAGCATGAGCGACACTATAACCCTGTTCGATGGCCTGCTCAACAGCGGTTTTGATGGCCCCATAAGAGGAGCCCCATCCGAGGACAAGTAAATCTCCTTTTTTCGGTCCATTGTCAATGGTCTGAAGCGGAATAAAATCCGCGATTTGATTAATTTTCTGTGCTCGAAGTTTTGTCATCAGCTCATGATTTTCCGGATCATGGGAGACATTGCCGGTTTCATTCTGTTTTTCGAGTCCGCCAATACGATGTTCAAGCCCCCTCGTTCCAGGGATTGCCCATGCGCGAACCTGGCGATCGTCGCGTTTGTAAGGAAGAAAAGGCGGATCCTCAGGTTGCCTTGGAGCGTGAAAACGTGGGGTTATTGGAGCAAGATTATCCGGACTTTCGACTTTCCATGGTTCCGAACTGAGTGCAAGATAACCGTCAGTCAAGCAGATGACAGGTGTCATGTGCTCTACAGCAATTCTGGCCGCTTCATACGTACAATAGAAACAGTCAACAGGAGAGCTGGCAGCAATAACCGGAAGAGGAGCCTCTCCATGTCTGCCGTACATAGCCATAAATAAATCAGATTGTTCTGGTTTTGTTGGAAGGCCGGTTGATGGGCCACCGCGTTGTACATTGATCACCACCAGAGGCAGTTCAAGAATAACCGCTAAACCAAGAGCTTCAGTTTTCAGCGCAAGTCCCGGGCCCGAAGTGTTTGTTGCAGCAAGTGCTCCTCCATAAGCCGCGCCGATGCTGCTGACAATACCAGCAATCTCATCTTCTGCCTGATAGGTCTTGACGCCATATTTTTTCTTTTTAGCCAGTGTCGAAAGAATTTCAGTTGCCGGCGTGATGGGGTATGAGCCGAGGAAAAGTTTCAGACCGGCCTTTTTGGCTGCAGCGGTGAGAGCGATGGCACAGGCTTCGTTTCCGGTGACCCTGCGATAGGTGCCATGCTGTTTTTGTGGTGCAATATCGAAACGGCCAAGGTTTGCAAAGAGCTCAGTTTCATCACCAAAGAAATAGCCGGCCTTTACAGCCCGGATGTTTGCTTCGGCCATGTGAACATTTTTCTGGAATTTGGCACGCAGTGTTTCAAATGTTCCCTCAAGCGGAAGAGTGTAGAGCCAGTAGAGCAGGCCTAACACAAACATATTTTTGCATCGGTCGATCTCCTTGCTGCTAAGCCCGCTCTCTTTCAGTGCTTCCCTTGTAAGCTGAAGAATCGGGACAGGAAAAAGGATATAGTTGCTCAGTGAACCATCTTCCAGTGGATTAGCGCCTTCGGGATAACCTGCAAGTTTCAGGTTTTTTTCATCAAAACCTTCAGTGCCGGCAATGATGATGCCGCCACGGTGCAGGTCTTTCAGATTTGCTTTCAGTGCAGCAGAGTTCATGGCTACCATAACGTCAAATCGCGCACCTGGTGTATAAACCGGCTTGCTGCTGAACTGGAGCTGAAACCCGGAAACACCGGCAATCGTGCCGGCAGGAGCCCTGATTTCCGCAGGAAAATTCGGGAACGTATTGAGTTCTGTTCCCTGCGTTGCTACAGTATTGGCGAACTGGGTACCGGTCAACTGCATACCGTCCCCAGAGTCTCCTGCAAAAAGTACAGAGACACTGGTTTTTGATGTTACATTGACCTGTCTGGTTGATTTAGTGGTATCAGTCATTGTTCCCTGTTAATTACTTTTCAAGGTTAGTAAACAGCAAGAATATTCCCGTGTTAACGGAACATCGCAACACGTAAGCTGTGGAGTTGATTCTTTGGTGAAATGTATACTTATTGCCGGGTAAAGAGCAGATAAAATTCCCTACCCACCGTACTATGGAATAAAATCATTATAAGAGTTCTACAGGAGTAAAGCAAGAGTTTCGTCCTTATAGCCAGGATTATTTTTCAATGATGATGTTGTTTTTTTTGAGGTAATCCTGCCACTCCTGCTCTTCTCTGGTTGGACAATCTGGCGAGAGGTCACAGAAATCACAACGCTGCATAAGATACATCTGCTCCATCCAGCAGTCGTTCTTGCTTTTTGCTACCTCGTTGACGTGATTCGGATTCTCCTGCATGATTCTGGAGGCAATATCCATCAGCTCCTTAATATCTTTTCGTTTTTGTTCACTTCCAATACCCCAACTCATAGCATTGCTCCTGTTTTTTTATCGAAAAAAGAGACGCGGAAAGCTCAACAAAACCCTACTCTTGAATATAATTTTTTTTGTTAAAAAAGAGTGACAGGCATTGACCTCTTCTGAAGCTCTCTTGCCTTGCAATGTTGGTGGTTGCAAGAGCAGGGGTAAAATTTAGTTGGCAACAAGCCTCAAAAAAGAGTAAATTCAGGCCCAAGAAGAGTTGCCGCATCGTAAGTGCTGCCTCAGGAAATGTGCTGTAACAAGATTCTAATCTCTATGAAATCCCGAGAAATCAGACAATCCTTTCTGGATTATTTTGCTCAAAAAGGTCATACTATCGTTCGTTCAGCCCCGGTTATTCCTGCCGATGATCCCACCCTTCTGTTTACCAATGCGGGCATGAACCAGTTCAAGGATGTCTTCCTTGGCAAGGGAACAAGGCCCTATCTGCGGGCGGCTGATACACAGAAATGTATCAGGGCCTCCGGCAAGCATAACGATCTGGAGGATGTTGGGCGCGATACCTATCACCACACCTTTTTTGAGATGCTCGGTAACTGGTCGTTTGGTGACTATTATAAAAAGGAGGCAATCACCTGGGCGTGGGAGCTTTTGACCGATGTCTGGATGTTGCCAAAAGAGCGCCTCTATGCCACGGTGTATCAGGATGACGACGAAAGTTTTGAGATTTGGAAGAGCGAGACGGACATCAACCCGGAGCATATTCTCCGATTTGGTGACAAGGATAACTTCTGGGAGATGGGGGAGAGCGGCCCCTGCGGTCCCTGTTCCGAAATTCATATTGATTTGACACCGGATGCTTCCGGCAAGGAGCTGGTCAATGTCGGCGATTATCGGGTTATCGAGCTGTGGAACCTTGTCTTTATCCAGTATAACCGAAAGATCGACGGCTCTCTTGAGCCTCTGCCCATGAAACATGTCGATACCGGCATGGGATTTGAGCGCGTTGTGGCGGTTATGCAGGGGAAAGGCTCCAATTATGACAGTGACGTCTTTCAGCCGCTGTTCGATCGTCTTACTGAAATTACCGGTGTCCGCTACGGCGCCTCGATGGATGATCCCCTCGACATTGCGATGCGGGTTATTGCCGATCATGCCCGCACGCTCACCTTTGCCCTCTCCGATGGCGCCATGCCTTCAAACGAGGGGCGCGGTTACGTGCTTCGCCGCATTCTTCGTCGAGCCTTGCGCTACTCCAAAAATCTTGGCTATAACGAACCAATTCTGCATCAGCTTGTTGTAACCCTTGCCGTATCGATGGGCGATGTTTTTCCTGAACTGCAGAAACAGCAGCATACGGTCGCCAATATCATCAGAGCAGAAGAGGAGAGTTTTATTGTCACCCTTGATCGTGGCATGGAGATTTTTAACGATGTTGTCGAAAAAGTCCGTCTTGCGAAAGGGTCGATTATCGACGGGCAGGATGCCTTCAAGCTTTATGATACCTACGGATTTCCTTTTGATTTGACCAGTTTGATGGCTGCGGAAGTTGGCTTTCAGGTTGATGGCGAGGGCTTTGAACGTTGCATGCTTGAACAGAAAACTCGCGCAAGAAGCGACCGCAAGGAGAAGCAGCATGTTGGAGATGATGGCACAACGTGGAGTTGGTTCAGCGATGTCCATGCATCCCTGTTTGCCGGTTACGACCAGCTTGCCATGCCGGTTGTTATTACCGGTATCAAACATGCCAAAGAGAAGTTGCTGCTCGCGCTCGACCAGACGCCATTCTATGCCGAAAGCGGTGGTCAGACTGGTGATAAAGGAGTGATAGAGACGACCCGTTACCGTTTCCAGGTTGCCGATACCGTCAAGGATGGCGATACCATCGTTCATGTTATTTCAGAAGCTTTTGACAAGATCCTTGATACGTCCGTTCTTCTTGACGACCTCTCGCTGGATGCCCACGAGCTGTCAGCGGAAGCTGCTGTCGATTCCGCTGTGCGTCATGATGCCGAGCGCAATCATACCGCAACACACCTCATGCACGCATCGCTTCGCAGGATTCTGGGGCAACATGTGCAGCAGAAAGGTTCATTTGTGAGCGCAGAACGTCTCCGTTTTGACTTCAGCCACTTTTCAAAGCTCTCTGAAGGTGAGATTGAGGCGGTCGAAGCTGAAGTGAACGAACAGATACGCAGAGCCGAGCAGGTGGTCAAGCACGCCGATGTCCCTTACGATGAGGCGATTGCCAAAGGCGCCCTTGCCTTTTTCGGCGACAAGTATGCCGACCTTGTCAGAGTGGTCGAAGTGCCGGGCATTTCGGTTGAGCTGTGTGGCGGCACCCACGTTGATAATATTGGCCGGATCGGTCTGGTCAAAATCGTCAGTGAATCATCGGTAGCATCCGGTGTCCGTCGCCTTGAGGCAGTGACCGGCAGCGCTGCCGAAAAGCTCTTATGGAACGAGTATCGCGAGCTTCAGCAGGTGCGCCATCTTTTGAAAGCCAAAGGGGATGAGGCGGTGTCGGGGAGAGTTGCGGAACTGATGGAGGCTAAAAAAGAGCTGGAAAAGCAGCTCCTTGAGGGCAAGATCACCACTCTTCTCACCACGTTAAGCGCTGAACTCGCGGCTTCACCCGATATCTCTTGCTGCCGGGTGATAACGAAGGTTGTTGAAGGGGTGGATGCCGAGACGTTGCGCCAGGCGGCCCTTGCGTTGCGCGAGAAAGAGCCTTGTGCGGTGGGTCTGCTCTGTACGGTTGACGAGGGAAAGGTCTCGCTGGTGAGTTTTGCTTCCGACCAGGCGGTTCGTTCATGTGGTATTGATTCAGGGAAACTGATTCGTGAAGCAGCAAAGCAGGTGCAGGGCGGCGGAGGCGGCAAGCCTGAGTTTGCAACGGCAGGGGGCAAAAATATCGACGGAATACCGAAAGCGCTTGCAGCATATACCGAATCGCTCAATGTTTTGCTGCAACAGGGATGCGTCAACAATAAATGATCGGTTATGCTGCTTCTTGACTGCTTTTTCGGGCGATGTGCCAAGCCCTCATGCGACGGTTGCGCCATGGGGCTTGTTCGCTCACTGCGTCTCGCCCTCAAGTCACGCGCAATGCAGAGGCAGGAGAACTCCTCTGTTGCTCCGGTCGGTTCGTGGGAGAAACCTGAGACGGTGACGCCTCATGCCAGGACAACGCATCCAAAACAGGATACAGCGAAAAAACGGAAGCGACTGCTTGCTCCGAGGGAGGAGATTGCGTGGTATCCTGTCATCAAGCCGGAGCTTTGCAACGGTTGCGGCGACTGCAAGGTTCTCTGCAAGCCCGGTGTCTTCGAGTTGGGCGAGCCAGATCCCACGGGCATTTGCAGACCGAAACTGATTGTTGCGCATCCTTACAAGTGCCTTGTGCTCTGCAACAGATGTGTGCCGATTTGCACCTCAGGCGCCATTGTTCTCCCTCCAAAAGAGAAATTTGAGCACTTCGTAGAGTACATAGACTGACACCAAGCCTGCCGGAGAGGGGATGACTTCATAAACCACAAAACGGAGAGGATGATGAGCGGCTCAGCAACACCAGCAAGGAAAAAACGCAGGCTGCTTGTTCCTCGCGAAGAGATTGCCTGGTTTCCGGAGATTGATACCGAGCTCTGTAACGGCTGTGGCGATTGCGAAGAGATGTGCAGGCCCGGCGTTTTTGCGCTTGGCGAGCCGGAAGGAGTCAAGCGGGCAAGAATGACCGTTTCCAACCCCTACAACTGTGTTGTGCAGTGCACCAGATGTGAACCGGTTTGTCCTTCAGGAGCAATCAGTCTGCCACTCAAGGCAGATTTTGAGCAGTTTGTGGAGTATGTTGATTGACCGAAAGGTCATCACGATCCCTGAATCCCATCAGATAGAGAATAGCATCAAGCCCGAGGGTTGAGATTGCCTGTTTGGCGCTCTCCCTCACAATCGGTTTGGCCCTGAAGGCTATGCCGAGTCCCGCTTTCCCAAGCATGGGGAGGTCATTAGCACCATCACCAACGGCGATGGTCTGTTCCAGCCGGATCTTCTCCTTTTTCGCAATAAGCTCCAGCAGTTCAGCCTTTCTTTTGCCATCAACAATCGGCCCTATCACCTTGCCGGTTAACCGGTGATTGTCAATTTCGAGCGTGTTGGCATAGACGTAATCGATATTCAGTATTTTCTGGAGGTAGTGGCCGAAATAGGTAAACCCACCGGAGATGATGGCGGTCTTGAATCCGAGGTTGTGCAGGTTATGAAAAAGCGTTTCGGCACCCTCCGTCAGTTGCAGGCGTTGCGCAATTTTTTCCAGAACATGTTCATCCAGCCCTTTCAGCAGGGAGACTCTCCGCTGAAGGCTGCCGGTAAAGTCGATCTCTCCACGCATCGCCTGCTCGGTTATTGCCGCCACCTCAGCGCCGACACCCGCCTCAATGGCAAGCTCATCAATCACTTCCGAGGTAATCACGGTCGAATCCATATCAAACACCACCAGACGGCGATTGCGCCGAAAAATGTTGTCCTCCTGAAACGCAATATCAACGCCGAGCGTATCCGTAATGGCCAGCATCTGTTCGCGGAACCGGTTTTCACTCTGCAGCGTGCCCCGTATCGAAAACTCCACGCAAGCCTTGGTGTGTCCACCGTTCTCGTTTTCAAGAGGAATACGGCCCGAGAGGCGGTTGATGGTCTCAATATTGAGGTTATGCCCGGTAATAATCGACGACACCCGCTCCAGTTGCTCAGCGGTAATCTTTCGCGCAAGCAGCGAGAGCAGATAACGGTGCTTGCCCTGCTCATGCACCCAGTCGTTGTACTCGGTATCGGTAACCGGCGTAAAAGTGATCTGAATACCGAGCGTATGAGCGCAAAAGAGCAGATCCTTCAGCACCGGCGAAGAGGCCGACTCTTTCGGCACCTCCACCAGCATCCCCAGCGACAGATGATTATGAATAACCGCCTGGCCAATATCAAGCACCGGCACTTTATAGCCAGCAAGGATTGAGGTGATTTTTGAGGTCAGGCCAGGTTTGTCGGGGCCTGTAATATTAATCAGCAGAAGCTCGCTCATAGTGGCTTGGTAAGGGTTGGTAGTGCTGCTCAAGATATTACTAAAGTTGAAATTTTATCTGCTTTTTTGAATCAGGGGTAGGCAGTTTCTATTATGGGCGTAATTTACCGCACTCTGGGGCGCAGTTTTCTTTTGGTAGCGGGAGTTTAATCCTCACAAGGATTATGCCAGACATGCTGATGTTGTGTTGGTCTTTTTTTCGGCGTTTTGATGATCATAAAGTATTTTGCTATACTTTATGAAATTATGATTTGTAATAGCAGTGGGTTTTTCCCCAAGAAAACCACCCGTTTCCTTGAGGCTGGGTATGATATTCGCACTGTTCAGGAATTAATGGGCCCTAAAGATGTAAGCGCCACCATGATGTCTAAGGTGGTCATGGAGTAAAAAGCCCAGTTGATATGTTTATTGCTGGTTTAGGCTGATCTGTATAAACCAGCATGAATAGTAGGTGTTATTTCTTTTGTATTTTTCTATTAAATAATAAGTTATCTTCGTTATTGGAATGATTTATAAGTTATGTTATGCAGCAAGAAGTTTCTGCGTTTTCTGAATTAGGCAGATCAGTCTAAACAATGTTAGATGATTCAGTTCCTCGCTGACAATATTGACCAGCTTGATCTTGCGCTCGACCAGCTCGCCGTAAGTGATCGAAACTTTGATAGATTCGCATTAGTGCTAGTCGACAATGTCGTCGAGCTGACACTTCATCGATATGTGCAAGATAAAGCTAGCGAAAACGAACTTTGGTGCAAGCTTGGTGAGCCAAAGCATGATCCAAAGACTATTGAAAAGGCTCTAGGTCAAAACTTCGACACAAAAGTTAAGGGAGCGCGAAAACTCGGATTGCTCGATGAAGTGCATTGCGAATCGATTCTTAATCTTCACGCATTTCGCAACACTTCATACCATAAAGGATTGCGGCACGAGGGCATTCTGCACTCTTTAGCAATTTTCTATTTTCGAAATGCTTGCGTGCTACTTTCCGAGTATGAGCCTCGCGGATGGTCTTGGAGCAGTAACGACAAAATCTCGTACCGCGCTAGAAAATATTTAGGTGAGCCTCAGCTCGGCGACCACCGAAAGGTATACCTTTCCGCCTATAAACGACTTGATCAAGTGGCGCGCTCTATGGATAGCAGTCTCAAACAAGATTTGGCGGCCGATATGAAGTCAACGATAGATATGATTGACGAATCGATTTTCTTTCTCGCAAATGAAGGACCTGAAAAGAAAAGTCGCGATGCGGTAATTATTGATACACAAGCTTGGTCATTCGCTTTTACAGACGAGGCGAAAGAATTTGCTAAGGCTCGTGGGTGTCCGGCCAAAACGGTGGGCGGTTTCGTCGAGTGGATTTCGGTGAACTATGAATGGCCGGAAAAAATAGACCCAATCCCACGGTGGCGCATCCGCTATGATTCACTCGCGCAAGAAGTAGATGAACATAAGGCACTGAAACGATACTGCGACTTCATGAAACAAACTGAGGACATTAGGTCGCAGATTGCTGAGTCGGCAGCGCAACTAGACGGCTACATTCAACAACAAATAGACATTGCGCGTGGAAAGTAAGTCATCTAACCACCGGTTCGAGCCGACCTCAGGCTCGCTGGGCGCTCCTTCAGCGGCTCAACCGGGACGCTATGTGCAATAAGGTGACGCATGGAAGTTTCACGTGAACAAGAAATTCAACAAATTGAAGCGGAGGGAGCGCCCCATGTTGTTATTTTGGGAGCAGGTGCCAGCTATGCAGCCTTCCCTTATGGAGATAAAAATGGGCACAAACTCCCGTTGATGAATAACTTCGTTGAAACTTTGGGTATAGAAGAGTTGGTCAATAAATCGGGATTGAGTTTTTCATCAACTAATTTCGAAGACATCTATTCATCAATTTATGCAGCACCCGAGTTAATTGATTTGCGTACAGAACTGGAAGAGGTTGTGTATGCGTATTTTCAAGAAATGGAGCTTCCCGATACACCAACAATATATGATCACTTGGTGTTGTCGCTAAGGAAGAAAGATTTCATAGCAACTTTTAATTGGGATCCATTCCTTGTTCAAGCTATCCGGCGAAATGGACAACATTTCAATCTACCGCGCCCGATATTTCTTCATGGGAATGTGGCTGTTGGGTACTGTAAAAGTGGGCACATGATGGGTAACTCCGGCGCCTTATGTTCATTTTGCGGCGAGCGCTTGGTAAATACACCTCTTTTATATCCTGTTGCAGAAAAGGGGTACCAAAATGAAGAGTTCATAAGTCGTCAATGGGGTACGCTGGAAGCTCAGTTGAAACGAGCCTTTATGGTAACGATATTCGGCTACGGCGCTCCAGCATCAGATACAGCAGCAATTGAATTGTTGAAAAATGCTTGGGGTTCTCCTGATTCGAGAAATATGGAGGAATTTGAAATTATTGACATAAGAAATGAGCAAGAGCTTGTTGATACATGGTCTCCATTTATTCACTCACATCACTATCAAGTAGAAGGAATTTTTTACGATTCATGGATAGCAAATCACCCCAGGCGCACAGGCGAGGCATATCTAAATCACTTCTATTACGCAAAATTCATAGAAAACAATCCACTCCCCAAGGATGCCGGGTTTGAGGGGTTATGGGACTGGTTCGAAAAGCTTCAGCAGGTAGAAGACACAAAAAGCAAATAACAATACCCTCCAAGGGACTCTCCGCTTTGCTGCGCGCCCTCACATAGGTCGTTAGGCACAATGTAAACGAGTGCTACAGTTGCCAATTAATTCATTTAATATAGATTTAACTTATTTTATATAAATAGCATACTGTTTCAGTTTAAGTCGAATAATTAGATTTTGGGGCCTTCCTTGTTATCTTTTATACGCACAAAGGTGTTCTTACCAGCCACTCTGGACACTTAACCACAATATTTTCGAGCTCTGCTTTCAGTTGAGTGACATCGTTGTACTGGTTTACTCCGGTTACAACTCCCACACCCTCCCTTCTACCATTATAAGGCGCTTTATGCCATTTTTCTCTTTCTGTTGGATTTCGTCCAACAGTTTCCTGTGCAACCGGAGCTTTTGTCAATCACTCTGTCGAACAACCCTGGAACGTAGTTTGGAGCTTATCTGGTAACGGCATAAGGATCAGTCTCCCTCTCGCTATAATGTCGCAAAGCTGAATCAATTGCATCCTGTAAGCGCTTGATCTCAACCTCACGGTTCTTAAACCAATCGGTAGACCATATGCGATGAATACGCCATCCCTTACTCTCCAAGATCTCCTGACGAAGACGATCTCTATCGCGCACCGACTTGGCCGAATGGTAAGTAGCCCCGTCACACTCAACGCCGAGAATAAAATCACTACCCCGATCAGGATGCTTGATGCCGATGTCGATGGCAAATCCTGCTACGCCAACTTGGGGCACAGCACTATAACCCATATCATCCAAGACTTTCATAACCGCTACCTCAAAATCGCTATCCGGTTCTTGCCCGGTGGGAGTTCCGTAATCCTGCAGGATGCCGCTTGATGCATATTCGAGGTACGCTTTGAGGGCATAGATGCCTTTCTTGCTTCCTTCAGTGGGGGTAATATCGCTCGGATGCATGGAACTGAACACTTCAACCCGCTGCTTGGCGCGGGTGATGATGACA
Organism: uncultured Chlorobiaceae bacterium; assembly: GCA_903887845.1. Classification (GTDB taxonomy): domain Bacteria; phylum Bacteroidota; class Chlorobiia; order Chlorobiales; family Chlorobiaceae; genus Chlorobium. Next base: position 6,012 of record CAISRC010000074.1, on the reverse strand, counting down.
TTGAGTCGTCGCCATCCAGTTTCGCTTGCCAATGGGCCGAACCGCTGATAAACTCTCCCGGTGGCTGGGTCTGGTCCGTAGGTGGTGGAGATGAAGATCACATCCCGTTCATCACCCTGCACGTTTTCCAGGTTCTTGACGAAGAGTGGTTCTTTGAATTCAAGGTTGAAACGCAGTTGCTGGTCGAATTGTGGATCTTCCTTCTGGAGCTTTTCCAGGAGTTCCTGGATCAGGTCACTCTGCTCTCTGTTGAACGTTGCTACGCCAAGACTCTGATGCGGGTACTGTTGGAAATGCTCTTTTATGGCGTTCACCACCGTCTGAGCTTCCACAAGGTTAAGCCCCTTCTGGAATTGTCCGCCCTCGACATAATGGGAATGCACCCCATAGTGCCGGTTAGAACGGTGTGGTGACGGAAAGAGGAGCAACGGGTTGTCGTCATAGAAACGTGCGTTTGAAAAAGCAATGAGACTTTCATGCTCGGAGCGGTAGTGCCAACGCAACCGACGGTGCGGGTAAATCTGCAGGCAGCGATCAAGAATCGATTCGGCTCCTTGCGCCAGACTATCGTCTTCATCAGCGAAACCGTCCAACCGTTCAAAAAAACTTGTAGGTGGTAGCTGCCTGGGGTCACCAACGACCACAAGACGACTTCCTCGCACAACTGCGCCGAGGGCATCTTCGGGCTTGAGCTGAGAGGCCTCGTCCATGACAATCAAGTCAAAATGAAGAGATTTTGGTGCTATGAACTGAGCCACCGAAAGCGGACTCATCATGAAGCAAGGCTTCAATGCATTAAGCGCTTTGCCAGCCTTACGCAGCAACTGCCTGATTGGCAAATGCTTCCTCTGCTTGTCGATCTCATGCCTAATCAAGGCAAGCTCGGTAAGGGAGCTAACCCTTGCACCCGAATGGCCTGGATTGACAAAATTTAATGATAACTTGTTGGCAATCCGTTTGGTGGTAGTTGTCAGGATTTTTCGGTCAAGGGAGCTGAATCGCTGTATAATACCTTCCATACTACTTCTTGAGAACGAAGCAAGTGGAGGATTTGTTCTCATTATCTCGCGAGCCATTGAATCAGCATGAGCAAAATGATACATGGCAAAAGCCTGATCCGCCGTAAAGGAATGAGCTTCCATCAGGGCCGTGATTTCTTTTAGTCCCAACTCATCAGCTTGACGCTTAAAGCGACTGTAGTCAGCTAATGACGGAAGATATAAAAAATGGTTGGTTACGGCACTTATCGACCGCAGGATTCCAGTCAATGTGCAGTCATTCTCGCTGCAGCCGAAGAATGTTGGAAAATCAAAATTTCCATATCGCCTGAGATCGGTGAGAAAGTTATCGAATGCTCCAAGCTGACTCTGGCAAGATCGGATGAAAGAGACAATGGCGGTTAACCTTTTTGAGGTATCATCTTTCAAGATCCAGGTCAGCAGGTCGGGGTTGCAGTTGCCCTTCTCCTGTATATGGGTGAGCCCGTCGGCAACAGCAATCAAGTGAGCTGTATCTGTGGCTGTTCCGGCAAAACAATGTTCGAGAACAGTCGCCATATCAAGATTTTCGTCAATTTCTCTGACAAGCGACCCTGCCTCCATGAGTGCAGATATGCCAAGCTTTAGCGAAGATACGGTAGCCTGTTCCCTATGCTTATTTCCAGCGGTAAATTCGACAAATGCAGCAATGGCTTGTTCAATGTCTGCAATCCGTGCAAGCATCGAATCAATTCTTTCATTCGGATTAAAAGAGAACCGCGCCTGATGGCTGATATTGCTCACTTTTTGCAGAGAGTCATGAAGAGTTGATGTATGGTGATCGACACAATCCTTAAGCTCTGTAAGCTTCGGCAATAGTGCCATGGCCAGACTTATTGAGCCGAGGGAACGGCTGAACTCTTGCGCCCAGTCGACCAATTTTTCAAGATGATTCCAGTCGGTAGTAATCCCAGTGTAGATAGGACCGAGAAACTGACGGTACTCCTGTTTGTCGGAGACCTGCTTGATGCGCAGCAGGATAGTCGAAGCCTGTTCAAGTTTGTTGGCCAGATCCCCCAAGTTCATCTTATTTCCTGATCTTAGGAATTCCCGCACCCTTGCTCTAAGTCTCCATCTGGCTGGCATAAAGAAAGAAATCACGGGATTGGGCAGACGTCGGGCCTCTTTGGAGAGGGCAAGCACCTCTTCATATGAAGGTAACAGGTTGAATGAGAAGATCGATTCCAGTGCATCTATCTCTCGGTTCAGGGAAGTACTCTCTTCATGGGCTTTTTTCAGGATATCAAATGCGGATTCGTTGGCATGAGAAGGCTGACAACTGCTGGTCGCATCAAGCGGAGCCTTGGCAATCACCTTCAAGACATCCAACAGATGCGAAGCATCGGATATTGATGTAACTGGTTCGTCACTCAACAACGAAATCCTCCCGGAAAGCTTTTCGGTCTGGAGGATTGTTTTTGTTAACGCTGACAATAGAGCAACAACGTCTGTAAGAACCGTAGAAAGTGTATCACCATAACCGGATTTTTCCAGAAAGACTGCGTTATTGGCAAGTGTTGACAATCTGTCATCGGAAACAGAATAACTGCCAAGCACACTGTCGGCCGTATCCTTCAGTGCATGGTACTCTTGGACGGTCTGATGGAATTGTCGGATACGTTCACCTACAATGGGGTCGATCAGTTTGGTCGCGATCTTTGAATCATGAGGTATTGGTAACTGGGAGTAAAGCTCAAGATCAGCCTGGGCAAGATGACGCAGGGCACTCATTGACAGTTCTGCTGAAAAGGCTCCCTTGCGTTGCAACAGTTCTTGCTCTTTCATGATAGACTCGCTATGCTTGGCTATGCTGGAAAAGATAAACTGTACCTTCTCCTGATCACCTGGAAGGAAATTGACTGGATGAAAACCTTTCCATGCGCTGATCGCTTCTGCTGGGATTCTTGAACGCAGGCGGGCGATGTCCTGAAGCAGAATGGCACATTCATTGGCCTTTTGACGGTTGACAGCGAGTGGCTCATGGATTAGAATATGAGGCATCTCTGGCGGAAGTTCCGAGCGCCATCGTTCAACAGCCCATAATATCTGATAGACACGCTCTCCGTTCGGTCCAACTGGACTGTTGACGATTGTCGAATATTGCAGAAGATTATTTCGCTCCACCGTTAAATCTTCAAGTTCCTGTTCGAGAGTCTTGCCGTCGTCAAATTTCTTGTTTAGACGGGTGCGCAGGTCGGCGTGCAGTTTACCTTTTTGGGCCTTGTGGCTGTGCAATTCCATGCAAAAATCACCTAAGCCAGCTTTTTCCAGTCGAGAACGTACAACCTCCAGCGCAGCCTTTTTCTCAGCGACGAACAGTACCGATCTTCCCATTCCCATTGCTGCTGCAATAATGTTGGTAATCGTCTGCGACTTGCCAGTGCCTGGAGGCCCTTCGATGACCAAGTTACAGTCCCGATGAAGGGCATCGATAATAGCGCTATGCTGTGAGCTATCGGCATCAAGCACAAGGTGAAGACTTTGGGCCAGTGGTTCCTTGTCGATGTCGTACTCTGGTTGATGAAACGCTTCAATCCCATCCTGCTCTTCCCGTCCGGTCAGGATTTCACTGAGATTCCTGTTTGTGGAAATTTTTGCATCATCGGGCCAAACATTATCATCAAGATCCTTGTACATTTGGATCTTGGCAAAGCTGAAAAGGTCAAGCACCAACTCCCGTTGCACCTTCCAACGGCGCTTATGGATGATAATTTTGTCGATGATCTTTCCAAAATACTCTTCAGGGCCTTTGTCGCCATTCAGCTCGGGAAGTATAAGGCCAAAATCTTGGCGCAGTTTCTCTGCTAATGAAAGGTTAGTCTCAAGGTCTTCCTCCGAATATGAAATAACATAACTGAAGCAATTGGTATCGCTGTTCAGGCGGTTTTTTTCGATCTGGACCGGCACCAGCACCAGCGGGGCAAGATGCGAGACTTCAGATGTTTCATCTTCAAACCACTCAAGAAAACCGAACGCAAGGAACAGCATGTTGCAGCCAGTCTCTTCGATCGCGGTCTTTGCTTCACGTGAAAGGCGGCTACAGAGTCGTTCGAGTTTCAGGGGAGAATATGGAGTCTGTAGATGATTGTCGGTGTGGCGTTCGGCAACATGTTTTGTGGCTATAAGAAGTTCATTGTTGGTGTCAATGCTTCCTGCATCTTGATTGAGTATGTCAGCCTCAGCCACTGGCACAAGGTTCATGGTGATGCCGCTATCAATAATGGACGAAAAAACTTTGTCTGGTAGCTCGTCAATTATCCGAATCGATCTAACCTTGCTTTCTCGAAAGTTCAGCAGGCGGTTACGGTTGCTGGTATCAAGAAGCCTCCGACGAATCTGTTGCAGTGCATCAAGAAGCTCTTCTGCGTGTGGTGGCATATTATCCTCTATTTATTAGAAGCATCCATTATGATGAGGCGGTTTGAAGATAGTGGCAAAAGCCTTGCGAGCGCCGTTATATTTTTAATACGACAATGATCACAATCGATAATAAAGCACCTTTAAAGGCATAATCGTTATTCATTCTCTACTTACTTCAGCAAGCAAAGCAAGTTAGTAAAAAAATGAAAGAGCCTGTCAGACCTATAAAGACATCTGCTGTTCTTATGGAATTTGGTAACAGGCTTTCTTCGGTTTATTTTCGTGACAAGGTCTTCAGCTATCTTCAGTTGTTGAAAAATGACAAAAGTACTGAAATTTTTTTTGGCCCCCCTGATCTTTACGTTGGGTCTTGTCTTTCAGAACATAAAGTAGGCATTATGGCTAAAAGTCGGAGAATGTGGGTGTATAGACCACCTAAACCACCTGCTCCAAAAGTGTCAACGAATACAAAAGTAATTGTCCAGCAAAAGGCGGACGAACTTGTGGAAAAGGTTTTGAAACCAAAAAACATTCAACCTCCGCCCGCCCCTGATGAATTCCAGCACAATTACATCGCCGATATTTATACAAAGTGGTATCGACACTATTTTTACTTTTGTGCAACATATAATGTTCCTGGCCCCAACGCTCTTACCCCTTTCTTTGAAGCCAAGTTTGCCCGGCTGAAATATATCCAGGACAATCAGTTCAATATGGCGTTCATGCGCTATACTGGTGAGTGGGTAGAGGTTTATCGAGACTTATCGCTTGAACAGTGTTTGGAAGCAGTTGAAAACGACCCATTTTTTCATCCGTAACCTTTATGGATGACCTAAACAAATCTGTGGAATTAGCTCAACTCTTGGGAATATATGCATATGACGCTTATTTTATCGAGTGCGCTCAAACCTATAAATCACCTTTGTTTTCGCTGGATCATGGACTAATCGAAGCGGCATCTAAAATTGGTATTAAATCTATAGAGGTTTAAAATGACCGTATATACATATTCTGAAGCAAGACAAAATTTTGCATCTGTTCTTGACAAAGCAGGGAAAATTGGCGAAGTGTTAATAAAACGTAAAGATGGGACAATCTTTGTCATCAAGCCGATTCCAAAAAACGATTCTCCACTTGATGTTAAAGGCATCGATTTAAATTTATCGAGAAATGAAATTGTTGACTTATTGCATGAGGTTAGACAAAGATAATTTGAGTGAGATTTGACGCCCAACACAGGCGTAGAGGAGATGCCGCTACCACGCCCTTCACCTGAACACAGCAGCACTGCTCAAGCGTCAGTGTTAGGCGGACTCTGCAGTGGCGATTTTGATTGACAAAAGGCACACATAGAGCTATATTGATTTTCGCATGAGCTTCAATTGGAATGAAGAGAAAAATCAACTTCTGAAGGCAGAAAGAGGAATTTCTTTCGAGAGAATAGTTGTTGCAATCGAGGAAGGTCATCTCCTTGCTCGTCTTCTACAGTTCAAAATCGCAACTATCTCTATTATAACGATTTGGCGTTTTTAAAAAAAGTGTTGGCACCACCATGGGGTGTTTTTTATTCATGCCTTCAGCCTAAACTTATACGTTACGAATACTTTGCGGCATT
>CAISRC010000073.1 GCA_903887845.1 uncultured Chlorobiaceae bacterium | reverse complement strand
GGAGAAAAGATATGAGCTTCGATGTGGTTGACCGGCACAAAAGGGACTTCGAGAGCATAAGCCAAACCCTGGGCAAAACAAAGCCCCACCATGACGGCGCCGATCAGGCCGGGGCCCGCAGTCGCTGCTATGACATCAAGTTCATTTTTTGTTATATTGGCTTTAGTTATGGCAGCATCAACAATTGAAACGATAAGTCGTTCATGTTCTCTTGAAGCCAGTTCCGGCACAACGCCGCCAAAAGATGTGTGACAAAGCTGTGAACTGACGACGTTGGAGCAGACGTTTCCGTTACAAAGCACGGCTCCCGATGTTTCGTCACAACTGGTTTCTATGCCTAAAATATTCATGGTATACCTTATTTCATAAAATCTATGGGCAAAACTAATAATCCGGGCAATAAGAGCAAATCCCAGGTCAAAGTAAGCATTCTTCACCTGCTTTTGATTCTGGCCGGAGCGAATTGTATAATGTTGTTCGCCCCCAATGTCGGGATGCTCAACAGCTTTCTTTATATTCCTGATCTCTATACCTGGCCGGCGTCTATCGTCGGGATTGCGCTGCTGATTTTTGGTTTCAACGGTCTTTACAAACAATAAAGAAAATATCCAGGCAAAAAGTAGAAGAAGGATTTACTATGCAGCTTGCCGTAGAACTGGAGGAACTGGGAACGCAGATCATTGAGGCATCCAGCTTCCTTGAACATGCAGAGAAAGAGCTTTCCCTTAGGATTATAGGCCAGCGCGATGTGATCAGGCGGGTCTTTATTGCGATGCTGGTCAACGGTCATATTTTGCTTGAAGGGGTGCCGGGTCTTGCCAAAACGCTGATTGTCAGCACCTTTGCTGCAGCAATGAACCTGAAGTTCCAGCGTATCCAGTTTACTCCCGACATGCTTCCGGCGGATCTTGTCGGGACCATGATTTATAACCCAAAGGATCTGGAATTTTATCCCCGCAAGGGACCGGTTTTCGCCAACGTGATCCTTGCTGATGAAATCAACCGTTCGCCGGCCAAAGTGCAATCTGCGCTGCTTGAAGCTATGCAGGAACGGCAGGTTACCATCGGCAGTCAGACCTTTCCCCTGCAGGAACCCTTTATTGTGCTTGCTACCCAGAATCCTATTGAGCATGAAGGCACCTATCTTCTTCCTGAAGCACAGGTTGACCGGTTTATGATGAAGGTTATTGTTGATTACCCCTCCTATGACGAAGAGCTGGAAATCATGCTTCGATCGGCGACCAATGCCAGTAAAGTACCGGTTAAACCAGTTGTGCAGTCTGACGATATTTTCCGGGCCAGAGCCTTGATCGACCGTATTTACGTCGATCCCAGAGTCCAGCGCTACATTGTCGATCTTGTTGTGGCGACAAGGAAACCTGCACAGTTCGGTATGGCAGAGCTTGAAACCATGATCGAATACGGCGCCTCGCCGAGAGCCTCGATATTTCTTCTTCTGGCTGCTAAAGCGCATGCATTCCTGCAGCATCGACCCTATATCACCCCGGAGGATGTCAAGGCAATTGTCTACGATACTCTCCGTCACCGCATAAGGCCCGGGTACGAAGCTGAAGCCGACAACATGAAACCTTCCGATATTATCAGGCTGATCCTGCAGCATGTGCAGGTGCCGTGAGTTTGGCGGGAAAAAGAGTGAGGAGAGAGCAATGGAAAAAAGTGAAGAGTATCTGAAGGAGCTTCAGCGTACCATCAGGCGGGTTGAAATCCGTTCCAAGCGGATGGCCAGTGAGCTGTTCAGCGGCGAATACCACTCTTCGTTCAAGGGGAAAGGCATTGAGTTCAGCAATGTACGCGAATACCAGTACGGCGACGATGTCCGTTCTATTGACTGGAATACCTCTGCCCGCAAGCACGAGTTGTATGTCAAGATATTTACCGAAGAGCGGGAGCGAAGCCTGTTGCTTGTTGTTGATGCATCGGCCTCCATGCTTTTCGGGAGCGGGGAGCATCGCAAAAAAGATCTGGCCCTTGAAGTGAGTGCTGTGCTTGCTTTCAGTGCACTTCAGAACAACGACAAGGTTGGGCTTCTGGTCTTTACCGACCGGGTAGAAACCTTCATTCCCCCCCGAAAAGGGAGGCATCATGTGCTTATTATTCTCGAAGAGCTTTTTCGGTTGAAGCCTCAAAGCCGGACGACCAATATCAACGCGGCCCTTTCATTTATACGCTATACCCGCCGGCGGCAAGAGATTATATTTCTTTTGACGGATCTTGTCGACAGTGACTATGAAAAAGGGATGAAACTGCTGAATACCCGTCATGATTTTATTCTGGTGCACATCAGCGACCCGCTTGACAAAGCTCTTCCTCTCAGTGGACTGCTTGATCTTGAAGACCCGGAAACGGGTCTGCGGTTTACTGTTGATGCTGCAAGCCGCCACGAAATCGCTCGTTATCGCCTTGAGCAGTCACGTCAGCACGAAGAGCTGCGGCTACGGCTTCGGCGCATGCGCATTGACTCGGTATTTCTTGATACTGATCGCTCCTTCATCGGCGATCTGAACTCTTTTTTCCGGTATCGTGAACGCAAGGTCTGATCGACAGAGAGCGGGGTTGCTCACACGGCTTCTTTTCTTGCTGTTGTTGACGTTTCCCATGAGCCTCCTGACTGCATGTTCAGCCGCAGCGGGAAAAACGGAGCAGCCCGCAATAACGGTGATGGTTATCCCCGATAATGTTCTTGTCGGCGACCGCATCCGCTGCATCATCAGCATCAGTCACTCTGAAAACGAGTTTGCTGCACTTGAATGGCGAGACGGGATCGACACGTTTTCGTCTCGCTCGTTTGAGCTGATCAGCAGCAAACACCTCTCGTCCACTCTGTTGCCGGGGAGTAGCCAGGACAAGTTCGAGCTTGAACTTGCTGTTTTTGGTGCTGGTCACCAACCTCTTCCACCGGTGACTGTTGTGCTTCGCGACAGCAAAGGCCGGGTAACTAAAAAAGTAGTCTATTCACCTCCGGTATCAGTGTTTGTGCGTGCGCTCACCGACTCATCCATGCGCGATCTCACCCCTCTCAAGCCTCCGCTGAAGCCGCAGATTCCTTTTCTCCTGATTATGCCGGTTATTCTTGGAGCATTTGGTGTTGCGGTGGTGGTGCTTCTGCTGCTTTTCCTGCTTAAACGTATTGTGCGGAGAAGTGCTGAAAAGGTTGACTCCAGTCAGGTTGCCCAGCGAAAGCTCCGCAAACTCGGTTCAAGCCTTTCGGCGGGAATGCCCCCTCATGAGTGCTATGAAGAGCTCAGCAATATCATGCGCTCTTTTCTAGAAAACCACTACCGCATCAGAGCGCTTGAAGCCGTTACTCAAGAGATCGAACGCGACCTGAAAAAGCTCGGCATCGCAGGTTTTGAAAACATCATGAATCTTCTGAAGCAGGCAGATCTTGTCAAATTCGCTGATAGCCGCCCGGACGTCGAAGAGTCCCGGCAGTCGCTCCATAAAGCATCAGAAGTAATCCGCTCAACCCGCCATTCCCGTCCGCCGGAGGAGTAAGTGTGCCACCGGCGTTCAGTCGCTTTTGCGGTAAGAGCTGAGAAAAAGAGATGCCAGTTTTCCGCCAAAGTGCAGAACTTCCCGATCAGCAAGTATTGAGAGTATCTGACCGTTTATTCGTCCCGGGTTGTTTCTCAACCACTCGTTCCTGTAGAGCACACTCATAAGTTTGTCCATGGAGACGGCACAGGCAGATGCCACCAGTTTGTCAAGTCTGATCTCCGGGCCGTTAACGGATGGCAGTGAAGAACCGTTTTGGTGCAGTGTCATGGAGAGCACCCTGTTGCCGTTACGTTCGGAAAGGGTAAAATCAATACATTTCGCTGGTGAATGCAGGATACGGACGTGTAGAGGCTCTGCAAGTGTTTTGCATGAAGCGGCAGCGGTTTGTTCTATCTCGCCATGCTTCTGTTCGAGAAAAAGTTGAAGAGCGTTAAATAAAAGGTCTCTTATCTGATCATTCGAGTTGTTTTTATTGATACGCAGAAGAAAACAGAGCTGAAAAAGGTCGATCATAAAGCTGAGGTGCACAGCTTTGGTGCTGTTGCGCTTCATCACTGAGCGATAGCCATTGAACGCGACGTTGCAGTAGGCCAGCATCGCGACAAGAGTATCGGTGTCCATGGTTCGGGTTGCAATAACCGGGCAGTAGTTATTGTAGAGGTCCCAGTCAAATGAGCGGATTTTACCCTCATCCTTGTACTCTTTAAAAATACCGGTACCGGGATAGGGAGTCATAATCATGAAGAGCGACTGCCTAAGGCCAAGTGATCGGGCAAACTCCGGATAGGCAAGAGTGTCCTCGACGTTTTCTGTATAGTGGCCGATAATAAAATATCCTTCTGCGCCGATACTGTTTTTCTGACAGAGTGCAATGGCTTTGGCGACATCGTTGAGACTGTTTTTTTTGTTCATGAGTGCAAGCGTTGCTTCATTCGGGCTTTCTATGCCGAGTCCGATTTTGCTCAACCCTATTTTGCGAAGCTTCGGGAGAATTCGTTCAGCTCTTACAAGGTCTTTCGCCCTGCTCTCCGTCATGATCCTGAAATTGGTCAGTCCTCTTTCGATCATCATGTCGCAGATTTTTTCTGCCCGCCCGATGTTGGTGAGAAAATTTGCATCCCAGATTTTCAAAAGTTTTTTGTTCTTTGGATCGTGCAAGAGGGCGATCTCATCAACAACATTTTCAGCGCTTCGTCCTCTCCAGCCTTTATGCATCTGGTCATTAGCGCAAAAAGAGCAGCTCCACGGGCATCCCCTTGACGTATAAATCGTATCGATAGAGTAGGCGTTGCCTTTTTCACCGTAACGATCGGGTCGCAGACTGCGAAGTGGAAATCGGATAGAGTCGATGTCGGCAATAACCGGCCTCGGTTCGGTGTGCACAATGCCGCCCCCCTCTCTATAGGCAATTCCCTTTATGTCGCGAGAGGGGCCTTTGAGCACAAGCTCACGGAAGGTCTCTTCGCCTTCTCCGATGACAACGACGTCAACGCAGGAGAGTTTCAGAACTTCGTCGGGAAGTGCTGTAGGATGAAAGCCTCCCATGACAACGAATGCGCCGGATTCTTTGGCAATGCGGGCAAGTCGTTCAGCCTGATGAAAAGCTCCGGTCATTGAGGAGATGGCTACAAGATCGACTGGTTTTTTTTTCAGAAGTGCGCGCATGCTTTCAAAAACGCCGTCATTGTAGAAATTGTCTGGCATAACGAGGCTTTCGACATCATGCTCCACGGCTGCTGCAAGGTAACAGACACCGATACAGTCGGTGATGAAGCGGGGAAAAGGTGCTATGATGGTCTGTGGAGCCTCAACGATACAGAGGTGCTTGAAGTATGCCATAAAATTCTGAGCTTTGACGTAGATGACCGGCAAAATGAAAAACTGAAGATACGCATTACAGAGGTTTTTTCTATAAACCGTATCCGCTGAGCCGGGCGCGTACAAAAGAGCGGTCTCCCGTTGGAGAAAGACCGCTGCTCCAATATGTACTATACTTTTACTGCCTCACATAAGAGGTGGCCGTATTTTTTAACTGTTCGAACATCGCTGAAACCGAGTGGTTCAAGGATTTCCTTGTAACGCCCCTGCTGCTTGAAACCGAGTACTGAAAACGGCAATCCTGCGCCCAGAATATAGTGGCTGAGATAATCGAAGTTAGGCTCTTCGGGATCATCGATAATCATGTCGAGAATAAGTATTTTGCCGCCTGGCGCAAGAGCCTCCCAGGCTTTTTTGCACAGCATAGAGGTCAATTGCTCGTTGGCCGAATAGAGAATTCTGCAAAACATCACGACATCTGCCTTTGGGTAGGCCTCTTTATAGATATCGACGGCTGTGCCTCTCAGGCGGTCACCAACCCCTTTTTCCGCAGCATTTTCATTCACCAGATCAACGGCGCCGGGCAGGTTCAGAATAGTGGAATCAAGCTGAGGAAACTTTTTCAGAAGAGCTGCTGAAATATCACCAATCCCGCCACCGACATCCACAAGAGTTTTTGCCGATGAAAGATTTGCATCTTCAAGGAGCAGCATGATGGCAAAATGAGCATTGCTGCGGTGAATCTCTTCAAAATACCAGTTGTCTTCCCGGGTTATCGGTGGATAAGGGACTTCTGCACGGAAGTTCATCTTTCCCCTTACGGCATCAGCAATTTTCATATAGAAATTCTCTGAAAGGTGTGCCATGGCTTTTGCAACAGGGATCATATAGAGATTCGGCTGTTCAGGAATCGGCAGGAACATAGCTTTTGCAAAAGGTGTCAGGCTCCACTTTCCACTCTCTTCAGTAGTAATCTCCATTTGCTTCAGGGTCTCAAGCAGCATGACAAGCCTGCTGGGAACTGCGTCGGCCAGGGCGGCCAGTGTATCTGTATCCTTTGCTTCATCAGCAAGGTGTGAAAAGAGATCAAGTTCAAGAGCAGCCTTGAAGCATCCCCCCTCCACAAGACTTTTAAAAATAAGTTCGTTAGCTCTGTGGTTATGTTTCAGTAACTCGCTGGTGTTCATAGTGAAGAAATGCTGAATAGTTATTGAAAATTAAATTGTTGTACTGAAAGAGAAAATCCTGTTCAGAGCATTGACGTCCGATTCATAGATGCAGGAATTATTCATCTTTTATTTTTGATAAAATTATCCTGCTCAAAGGTATCCAGTTGTTCGCGAAGATTTTTTCTGAATGCAAGACTGGTGACAAGATTAAGTAACTTATAAGGATTCACTCTCACCCTGTTGGCAATGTTTTTCCATGAATAGGCCTTGTAATAGGAGGTCATGAATTTATGTTGAAACTTTACCGAGTCGTATATGTCCGAACGGATGACAAGATTCATGGCATTGTATTTTTCCCAGTTTTCATCGGTGATCCACCCTTTCTCCTTGTATTCCCAGTACATAGTTGTTCCTGGATATGGAGTGATAATCTGGAAAATCGGCATGAAAATATTGTTTTTGCTGACAAATTGTACGAGGTCATCCAGATCTTCGTAACTGTCGAGCGCTGGATTTACCAGAAAATTGCCCTGGACATTAAGGCCAGCCTGACGGCACTCTTCAATGAGACGGGAAAACTGGTCAGCGGAATTGACGTTACCTTTGTTGTAGGCTTCAAGGGTACTTTGTTTTATAGATTCGAATCCGACCAGCACCATAATGCACCCCGCTTCCACAAGCCTTTTGACAGTCTCCTTGTCTTCCAGAAAATTAATGCTGAAAAAAACACTGAAATTAATATTGCACTCTTTAATGAGTTCAAGTGACTCCCATAACCGTTTTTTGCTGACACCGAGGTTCTCGTCACAAAGCATGAACCATGGCTTTGATGATTTCCCGTTGGCTTTAAAAAAAACTCTTTTGGCAGTTTCAATCTGTTTTTTTAGCTCTTCTGGTTTTTGTGCACGATAAAGCTTGCCCGTAAAATTCGGAGTAACGCAGAATGAGCATTCGTAGGGACAGCCCCGGGTGATGTAAAGAGGAATTGATTTTGTTCCATCAACTTTTTCTCGTTTTGAAGCTTTGGCGATTCTTTCGTAATCAAGCGGAATAATCTCCTTGACTGGGGGAAAATCTTTTGAGTCGTAGAGCGGCTTTAAACGCTGGAAAGCAATGTCCTCAAGAACGGTCAGCCAGAGATTTTCTGCTTCACCGCAAACAATGCAATCCGCATGGACTCTGGCTTCGTCGGTATTGAACGAGATATGCAGTCCGCCGAGAATAACTTTTTGTCCTTTTTCACGAAACTTGTCGGCAATTTCATAAGCCCTTGTTGCATCGATTGTTCTTGATGTTATGCCTACGATATCGTAATCGCCGTCATAATTGACAACATCGCCGAAATGTTCATCGACTATCTCAATATGGTGCTGTTCCGGAGTTAGGCTTATAAGAACACCTATTGCCATATTAAATAATGGCTTCTGGTTTGTTTTCGAATCTTTTTTCCCTTTTGGAGCGATAAGGAGGATCTTGAGTGGCTTTATTTTTTGAGGTTCAGGATTGCTCATGCTCAAGTACTTTTTATAATGCTTTTTTATCGAGGTTTTTACTACCACTCAGTTAAGAGTCTTGTTATACTCTTTTTGGATTCGGTTTCGCTCGTGCTGGTTAAGATCAAAAGGAATATGGAGCCATTTGTCCTTGAAGACGGCATCCCCTGGTTCCAGACCAGTCAGACTGATTGGCAATGTGATGATTTTACGTTGATTGCCGATGTGAACGAACAACTCATCACCGGTTACCCAAACGTCAATATCGACAGGATTGGCAAACATCAGCTTCAACTGCACCTCGTAGACATCCTTGTTTCTGACGAACTTGATGGGGGGTTCGTCATACATCATGTCTGAAGGATCGGTATCCCCGTACATATCCCTTGCAAACTGTTCAAGCGCCTTAAGGCCGACTATTTCCTGTTCGTACATTCGGAGCTTTTTAACAGGAAGCGGGGAGAAGCCTTCTTCAATCTCACCAAGGTATTTCTGCTGAATGGTTTTCCACTTTTCCAGGTATCCGCTGTTCTCATTTGTATCAAGCAACCGGTTAACAAGCACCATATCCACCTTGAAACCGTAGAGATTCAGGTAAGTCAGTGCTCGCATAGTCTCCTTGATTGACATTTTTTCAGCGTTCATGACAAGCCGAACGGTCGATTTCGAGTTATCCGTCAGGATCTCCCGGATACCTTCAAGTTCATCAAACACCTGGTCAACCGAATCAAGAGCCTCGTCAGGAGGGATATAACTTGCTATTTTGTCAGACATTTTTGATAGAGGCTTGCTGAGCGGTCTGACAATATATTTTGTGACATTTTTCACGGCTTTCATGCCCCAGGCGAGGGTATCGGGAAGGGAGAGAAGGCGGAGTGTTTCGCCGGTAGGAGCAGTATCAAGCACAAGGACGTCATAGCGACCGGAGGCTTTATACCGCTTTATTCTCAGCAGTGAAAACAGCTCTTCCATACCAGGCCAGTAGTGTCCGGTTAAAATAAAGCGAGTTGAGATACCGGCTCCCTTACCTTTTTGAGAGAATGTTCGTTCAGAGATAAAATATCGATCAACAAGCGTTGTTCCATGAGGACATCGGCAATCATCCTGGTCAATTCCTGTAGTGTG
>CAISRC010000072.1 GCA_903887845.1 uncultured Chlorobiaceae bacterium | reverse complement strand
GTTATGGAGTGACGAAGACTACTCTTTGCTCACATCAACGTTGTAGCCATTGGCTTTGAGGAGGGCGTGTTGTTTGGCGAGGTTGAGGTCGTGGGTTACCATTTCGGCAACCATTGCATCGAGGGTTATTTCAGGGATCCAGCCCAGGTCGGTTTTGGCTTTAGAGGGATCACCAAGCAGGGTTTCTACTTCTGCGGGACGGAAGTACCTCGGATCAATCCGAACAATAATTTGCCCTGTGCTCAGCGAAGGGTAAGAGGAGGGAGAGTTGAGAGCGGCAATAATGCCAACTTCATGAAGAGCAGCTCCTTCCCAGCGAAGGGTTATACCGAGCTGCTGGGCTGCTTTTTCAATGAACTGACGCACCGTGTATTGGACGCCGGTGGATATAACTTCAAACTACTGGCCCGGCGTTTTATACCGTGCACTTCGTAGCCCTTTTCAAGAAGAAATTCGGCCAGATACGATCCATCCTGACCAGTAATTCCAGTAAGAAGAGCAACTTTCATTGGTGATCAGTATAGCCGCTATACGTTGAAAAATTGTAACTCACCCGTCGTTCTCAAGAGCGCAATGACTTCAGAGCCACCTCTGGTGCCGCAACAACAATCTTGAGAAGAGCCGCAGCAGGACCGCTCGGGTTGCCGCGATGCTTTTCCCAATTTTGCAGCGTCCTAACGCTGACCCGCATCATTGAGGCAAACTCATCCTGGGATAACCCGACCCGCTCACGCACTGACTGAACATTCGGCGGCGTCATCTCAAAACGGCGCGAAGCCTCCGACTTACCCTCAGCAATATCGTTAGCTTCTTTTAAACTCTGAAGCAAATCAGAAAATAGTATCTCTTCCATATAACTATAACTTTTTCACAAATTCGCGCAATATGGCAGTTTCCTTATCTGTCAGATTGTCCTTTTTCGATTTAGGATAAACAACTAACAAACAGCTCCGCCAGATCGGCATTTGACGCCGCAGTAGCCATATTACGGGTATACTGTTCATGACCCGGCGCATCAGCAATAATAAAACGGCGATGAGGAGTTGCAAAATAACGGTAAGCGACATCAATGGTAATTCCCTGTTCACGTTCAGCCCTTAAACCGTCGGTCACCTGAGAAAAATCCAAACTCCCGTCTTTGCAGCGCCCCCCTTTACTCAAGGCTTCAATATGGTCGTCATAAAGAGCGTCAGCATCATAGAGAAGCCTGCCGATCATGGTTGATTTGCCATCATCAACACTTTCGGCCATCATGAAACGCAGAAGGCCAGTCATCAAAAATATCCTTCAGCTTTTTTGCCATCCGAGTTGCCAACTATGGCTAACATTATAAATATTTGATCGGCGTTATCTCGAACGACAGGTAAGTTAAGCGGCACCTCAAGAGAAGTGGCCGTTTCTACGTAAAGCGGAAAATCAGCGAGCAATAGCAATCGCTCTCTGTGTGTGAGCTTGAATTTTTGATAGGACCGAACGCCCCCATCCAAGTCACATTCAGGCTTTAAGAAAATCATCAACGGATATTTGTGCCTGTTTCAAGATAGCTCTTAATGTTCCCTCAGGCATATCTCCCGGATGATTCGGGATTGTCGTAAATATCTTTCTGGCAGGATGAAACCAGAGTTCATGACTCCCGGCAGCTTGCCTGTAAAATTCAAAACCGAAAGTTTTCAGTTTCCTGATAATCTGCCGGTATGAATGATTAGCAAGCCTCCCCATTATAAGCCTACGACTAAGGGGTAATCAAAAGATTCTTGTGCCAGGAGAAAGTCTTTTTCAGGTTCTTGGCCAGCTTCAAGAAGCATTTTAGCGACATCACGAGCTATCTCAAGTGTTTCACTTATAGTTCTTCCCTGAGCCACAAGTCCCTGGAACGTATCGGAAGTCGCTAAATAAACTCCTTCTGGAAGCTTTTCAATATGAATAGTAATAATGGTTTCCATATCATCATAATTTTCAAAATGTTAATTCACAAGTATTATACTATAAATCTTGAAATTTTCATCAGTCGGAGTAGACTGAAACGCCTCTCCCCACCATCAGCGGAGTTCCCTTCCCGACAGGAATCAACTGCCCATTCCGTTCAATCACCGGACGTTCTGCTGCAAAATAAGAAAGCAACTGTCCTTAAATATTGGGATTGTTTTGCGTAAAAACAGCTTCCAGTGTCGGGGCGGTGAAAACAGCCTCACCCCAAACCCTCCAAATCCTTTTCGGAAGCGCTTGTTAACTGCTCTGATGCCAATTGAGACAAAACACCAAAGCGACGTTCAAGCAGCCTTCTCACCAATCTTGACACACCCTCTACTCGACCCTCTTGTCGGCATTTTACACAGTCTTCGAAAAAATACCCTTAAATTACATTTTTACAAACACATAACACTGTGCGCAAAAGAGAGGTGATAAGGTTCAGTGCTGGGAGACCGAACTGAGCAACGAATCCAGTCGCTCTATTTCATTACTCTTTGCTCACATCAACGTTGTAGCCGTTGGCTTTGAGGAGAGCGTGTTGTTTGGCGAGGTTGAGATCGTTGGTTACCATTTCGGCAACCATTTCATCAAGGGTTATTTCAGGGATCCAACCCAGGTCGGTTTTTGCTTTAGAGGGATCACCAAGCAGGGTTTCTACTTCTGCGGGACGGAAGTACCTCGGATCGATCCGAACAATAATTTGCCCTGTGCTCAGCGATGGGTAAGATTGGGGAGTGGTAATAGCTTCAATAATGCCAACTTCCTGAAGAGCAGCGCCTTCCCAGCGAAGGGTTATACCGAGCTGTTGTGCTGCTTTTTCAATGAACTGACGCACCGTGTATTGGACTCCGGTGGCTATAACGTAGTCTTTGGGTTCAGCCTGCTGAAGCATCATCCACTGCATGCGGACATAATCTTTGGCATGACCCCAGTCGCGAAGGGCATTCATGTTGCCGATGTAGAGACACTCTTCAAGCCCTTGAGAAATGTTGGAGAGACTTCGGGTGATTTTGCGGGTCACAAAGGTTTCACCGCGTCGTGCAGATTCGTGATTAAAGAGAATTCCGTTACAGGCATACATCCCGTAAGCTTCCCGATAATTGACCGTGATCCAGTAGGCGTACAGCTTGGCTACAGCATAAGGACTACGAGGGTAAAAGGGTGTTGTCTCCCGCTGAGGGATCTCCTGCACCAAACCGTACAGCTCTGAGGTCGATGCCTGATAAAATCGTGTTTTCTTTTCAAGACCAAGAAAACGAATAGCTTCGAGCAGGCGCAACGTGCCCATGCCATCAACATCAGCAGTATATTCCGGCGCCTCAAAACTCACCGCCACATGGCTTTGCGCACCAAGATTGTAGACTTCATCAGGTCGAACTTCGGCAACAATGCGGGTCAGGTTACTGCTATCTGTCAGGTCCCCGTAATGAAGCACAAAGTTGCGATGAGTAACATGAGGATCCTGGTAGAGATGATCTATCCGCTGGGTATTCAAACTACTGGCCCGGCGTTTTATACCGTGCACTTCGTAGCCCTTTTCAAGAAGAAATTCGGCCAGATACGATCCATCCTGACCAGTAATTCCGGTAATAAGAGCAACTTTCATTGGAAATTGATATGGTTTTTCAAAAAATCGTTATATGCCAGCTTCAGCCCTTCCTCAAGAGAGACACTGGCCTGCCAGCCGAGGTTGTTGAGGCGGGTGCTGTCCATGAGCTTTCTTGGCGTACCATCAGGTTTTGTGGGGTCAAATTCTATGGCACCCTCGTAGCCGATGACCTTTGCGATGGTCAGCGCCAGCTCTTTAATGGTGATATCTACGCCTGAACCAACATTAATATGGCTCTGCATTGGAGAGGTATGGGCAGAGTAGGTGGCTTTGTCAAGATTCATGATATGCACGCAAGCCGATGCCGTAGAGGTTGGTCGGCATGACGCTGCGGTAATCGGTGCCGTATTGGCGGTTGTAGCTTTCACAGAATTTGATGCCTGCAATTTTCGCTATGGCATAAGGCTCATTGATTGATTCAAGCGGCCCAGTCAGAAGAGCACTTTCGCTCATGGGTTGTGGCGCACGCCTGGGATAGATACAGCTTGAGCCAAGAAACAGGAGTTTTTGTACGCCAGCCTGCCAAGCCTCATGAATGACATTCGCCTCAACCATCAGATTCTGGTAGATAAACTCTGCAGGATAAGTGTTGTTGGCATATATACCACCCACTTTGGCGGCTGCCAGATAGACCTGATCAGGCTTTTCCTGCTGAAAAAAGGCACAAACGGCCGCCTGGCTGGTTAAATCAAGCTCACGATGTGTTCTGACAATGAATTCCTGCTTGCCAGACCCCATAGCCTGAAGATGCCGGAGGATTGCTGAGCCTGCCATACCTCGATGGCCTGCTATATAGATTTTATTCGTCACTGCAGTGAAAATGGTTACGAATTAACCGGTCACTTTTGCTTTACCATCACCGTTAACGGCTTTCATGTTATCAGAAGAAGAGAGTGAAAAAATGCGTGAAACTGAAGTAAGAACAACCCATAAACACATCATTATTAACTGAAAATTACAGGAATTACAGCCTCAATAGTGGTTTTTCGGGAGATATGCAGTATATTATGAGCATTTTTGATCATTAATTTGCTCAATAACCATCATTTACGAGTGACACTCAGCATGATCTTTTTTGTCTGTTTCAAGCTTTTTTAAGGAAAAAACGCTCCGCAATCATGAAACTCAGTAAAATAAACATCAACAAACTGCTTGACTTTATTGCCCAAGGTATGACCGTTGAGAATGCCTGTTTTGTAACGGGTATCAGCGAAAAGACTTACTACTTGTGGTTCAATCAGGGAAAAGAGGATGCTGAGAATGAAACCGAAAGTCTACAGCGAAAACTGTATGAGGGAATACCGGCGGCTCGAGCACTCTGCGAACAGACTCACCTCCAAAACATCATGGACGCAGGTAAAAAGAACTGGCGCGCCAGCGCATGGTTTCTGGAACGCACCCGGCCACACATTTACGGACGGAATAGTGAGAAGTTCATACCATCTGAAGACCAAGACTCCATCGTAATTATTGGATAAACAAAAAACAACACGAATGTCCATTGCGCCAATAACGTCTCCCTTATTTATTCCGCCGACGATGCGATAAGATGAACAAAAACATACATCGAAAGAAAGACGGTGATCGCCACACCGACAATCATGGAGAGCGTTTTGTGCTTTCGGACGAACTTAAACAAGGTTTCTGTGGTGATCTCTTCATGGACCTTTTTGTGGCGCTTTCTATGGGAACTGTGCCGACGATGATGACGATGGGGTGATGTGTTGTTTTCCATACTGTAACTTTTTTTACCTATAAATCTTTTGAACAAATAGCTCTGTTTTTGAACACCCGCAGATCAACTCCAAAGAGTGGCACAAAAGTCTTTGCAACTGAGAAACTTAACAACAACGTCAGGAAGTAACTACTCAAAATCACCTACATCCCCTACTTCGAGCGAAGAGCGGAAATAATCTGATTGACGGCAACTTCGGGAGAAAAAAGTCTTGCTGAGAGCGACTTGCACCGAAAACTTATTTCAGGATCGACAGTAATAGCGTCAATCAACTCCTCGGCTTGCCTCTGCAGGTTCACGATCGATGAATCACTACAAACTCGCCCTACTCTTTCAGTAGTAATAAGAGTTTCCAGATCATTACCGGGATTGATTGTGGCCAGAACAGGCAAACCACATTGCATGTATGAAAGGAACTTGCCGGGAATGTTGTGTGTCTTGTGCCTTGGATCCAGAGCGACCAATCCTATATGGCACTGAGCATAAAGCCCAGGGATTTCCTTAGGATCAATCTCGTCATAAAATGCCACATTATTGAGCCCTGACGTTTGAGCTTTGCTCTGCAGGCGCTCGGCATCATGACCTCGCCCGACAAACAAAAAACCGATATCTTTTCTGCCCTGCAATTGCTCGGCCATGTCAAGAAGAACATCCATACCTTGTGCCACCCCCATGTTCCCTGCGTAGACAAATATTTTTCGTCCAGCAAAAGACTCTTCAGAAACAACGATACTGCACCCTCTATCCGGTTCATCAGCAAGCCAGTTCTGCAACACCTCAACCCGTTGTTTATCCCTCTGCATCCAATGATCAAAGTAGGAGAGATTTGCTACCGTCTGCACACCAATAACATCCGCCACAGAGTATTGATAACGCTCTACAGCTTTAAAAAATTGGTACGCCAACCCGCGACGAAGCAACCCCATATCAACCGCCCACTCCGGAAAAATATCCCGAATGATCAAATAGCTCCGACACTTACTCGCCTTTTTCAAGACACTTACAATCGGTCCGAGAAAAATGGTCGGAGAATACCAGACGACCCCATCCCATTTTACGTTCGCCAAGGGGCTTTTACGAAGGTTATGTAACATCATGAACGGCATCAAAAATTCTCCTACTGTCCGCCGTACATAATCAATATCTTTTGTTTTAGGAGCTTTCAAGCGCAAAACCTGCACCCCATTCATTTCTTCAAGCAACCATGGCACCTCCAACTCAGCAGAAGGAATCAGCACTGTCGTCAAAAAGCCCTGCCGAAAAAACTCTTTAGAGAGATCACGCAACTGCACCGCCCCGGAAGAGCGCATTGGGGGATATGCATCAGCAATAAGAGCAATACGCATCACTCAGTATTTTTTCCAGACCACCCGATTCACATAATCAGTATAACTGTGCATAATCCTGACCACCTTGTCCGAAACATTAGGCATAGAATAATCGGCAACCTGGCGCAAACAACGCTCGACGCCCCGTGGCTGTCTATCCAGAATAGCAAGCGCCTGCAGAACACGATCGACCTCAAGGCCAACCATCATCACCGCAGCCTCTTCCATTCCCTCTGGCCGTTCATGAGCTTCACGTATATTAAGCGCCGGAAAATTGAGAATTGAAGATTCCTCATTAATGGTACCACTATCGGAGAGTACAGCCCCGGCCTGCATCTGGAGATGCACGTAATCAAAAAAACCGAGCGGCTTTAACAACTCCACCCCGTCATGAAAAACAACACCGCTTGCTTCAACCCGCTTGCGAGTTCTTGGATGGGTAGAAACAATCACCCGTTTACCATACTGCTCAGCAAGAGTGTTCAGAATAGCGACAAGCTTCTCAAAATTCCTGTCCGACTCAATATTCTCCTCACGATGAGCACTCACTAAAAAATAATCACCCGAAGCAAGCTTAAGCCGCCCTAACACATCCGATCGATCAATCTTTTCACGATAATGCGTCAGTACTTCAAACATGGGGCTACCGGTCTTGATAACCCTGTCGGCCGGCAACCCTTCACGCAAAAGATATTCCCGCGCGATATCACTGTAGGTCAGATTGATGTCTGCCGTATGATCAACAATTTTGCGGTTGATCTCCTCCGGCACCCGCTGATCAAAACAGCGGTTTCCAGCCTCCATGTGGAAGACCGGAATCTTCCGCCGCTTTGCCGGGTAAACGGCAAGGCATGAGTTGGTATCACCAAGAATCAAAAGCGCATCCGGCTTTTCCAACCCCATTACCCCGTCCGCTTTGGCAATAATCAATCCCACCGTTTCAGCCGCCGTGGAGCCTGCAGCTTCAAGAAAATGATCAGGCTTACGAAGAGCGAGGTCATCAAAAAATATCTGGTTCAGCTCATAATCATAATTTTGCCCCGTATGCACCAAAATATGTTCCGTATGCTCATCCAGCTTTGCAAGCACCCGTGAGAGCCGAATAATCTCAGGTCTGGTACCGACAATGGTCATTACCTTCAACTTTTTCATAACGTCACTTTCATTGGAATGGTATCCGGCTTTTGACTGTCAAAATTCTCGTTGGCCCACAACATCACCACCATCTCATCTTCACCAACATTCGTAATGTCGTGCGCCCATCCAGGTACCGTCTCAACCACCTGGGGACACTCGCCTGATGTTACCATCTGAAAGGTTTCATTGGTCACAATATGGCGAAAACAGAAGCGTGCAGAGCCCTTGATAACCAGAAATTTCTCACTTTTGGTGTGATGATAATGGCCGCCTCGCGTAGCCCCAGGGTGAGCCGTAAAACAGGAAAACTGAACACAGTCAGGGGTTTTCAGCATCTCCACAAAGACACCGCGCTCATCACCTTGGCGGGGCAAATCGTAAGCAAAACTGGAAGGCGTAAAACAAATGAAAATGAACAAACGACAAGAAGTTCACTTGCTCATTGAAGCTACTTTTTTCTGAAGAAGACGGAGCACGGGATGGCGGACGACTAATCGATAAAATTTATTAAGCCAAGGGTGCATGCTAAAATATGTGCGAAGAATAATTGCGAATATGACTGGCAGGGACTTTTGGCCTCTATAAACCCGATATGCAAAAATAAGATATTCATGATTAATTTGCCTTTTTGAGAACCCGGGTAGATCAAGAGTTGCTCTCGTCCTCTCCATTTCCGGGTTTACAATAGTACCAGTGAATAAACCCTGTTTTTTTGCTGAATTATATAAATCAGTTCCTGGGTAAGGGTAAAAGATTGATAAAAAAACATGCCAAGGATTACATTGACGAATGCATTCAACTGTTTCGTTATAATCAGAAAGACGCTCACCAGGTATACCTATTAATGCAAAAATATTAAGTTGTATGTCATATTTTTTTACCAGACTACTAAAAGAAACAAGATCATCATTAGTGTATTTTGGACGTTTTAAAACTTCATTTCGAATCATTATGGAACCAGATTCAAGCCCCACATTGAAAAAATCAAAATTGGCTGATTTAAAAGCTGCCAGTAAATCTTCGTTGTCAACGATATTTTTTGTAATAGACATATTTGTACCAAAATAGAGCGGATGAGCTAAACTGGCGTTAAACGACTTAAGGGACGAACATAACCTAAAAACATAAGCAAGATTTACACTAAGCGTTTCAACTTCCAAATGAATTGACGAGACTTTTGGATAATTTTCAACAATAAGAGTTAATTCCTTAATAATATTTTCAGGTGATCTAAACCTGACATATTTGCCAGTACCAGTTTTGCACAAAGCATGATTGGAACAATACGAACATTTATTTGGGCATCCTCTTCCTATAAGAACTGTATGCATCCTATCTTTATTATCTATCCACTTTTCCCATAGTGAACGATCTATAAGGGGAAGTGCATCAAGATCTTGAATAAAAGCCGATTGTGGAGACTTATCGATTATTCCTGATATCTTATTCCTAATCCATAGATTATTAATGTGCTCAGGGCTCTCACCTCTCGATAATTGATCGATAAAGCTAACGATAGCTTGGTCGCCTTCACCAATGCAGATTGCATCAAACACTGTTTCTTGAATGGTAATTTCAGGATTAAGTGTCGCATGATGTCCACCAAGAATATTAGTAACAGATGAATCGATCTTTTTAGCAATAGAAGCAATTGATTTAATGAGATAATATTGGCTTGTAACAGCAGTAAATGCCAAGACTTGGGGTTTCTCATTCTTGATACTTTCAATAATATTACTGATACTAGCTCTGTCTGATGTAGCAACAAAAATTGACACATCATAGCCCGCCTGTTTGCAAGCCGTTGCTATAAATGAAATACCAAAAGAAATAGCAGAAAATGACGAAAGTGGCTTTTCAACAGAGACATAATCCTCCAAAGAATAAATAAAAAATATTTTCATAACGTCACCTTCATCGCAATGGTATCCGGTTTGTTTTGATCAAATATCTCGTTGGCCCACAACATCACAATCATCTCATCTTCACCAACATTCGTAATATCGTGCGCCCAGCCCGGCACCGTCTCAACCACTTGGGGACACTCGCCTGATGTTACCATCTGAAAGGTTTCATTAGTCACAATATGGCGAAAACAGAAGCGTGCAGAGCCCTTGATAACCAGAAATTTCTCACTTTTGGTGTGATGATAATGGCCGCCTCGCGTAGCCCCAGGGTGAGCTGTAAAACAGGAAAACTGACCACAGTCAGGGGTTTTCAGCATCTCCACAAAATCACCGCGCTCATCACCATGGCGAGGCAAATTATAAGCAAAACTGGAAGGGGGAAAATAACTGACGTAGGTTGCATAAAGAGCCCGCAAAAAGCCACTGCCAACCCGTTCCGAAACCAACGTGGTGCGACTCATCCTGAACGCTTCAATCTGAGCAGCCAACTCGCCGAGAGTTATCGCATACTCCGGAGCCACTGCTCCCCAACGAACACCATCGGCAACAGAACCAAGCGCAAGCAGAAATTCTGAGACAACATCGTCCACATAAACAAGCCGCAACCTTGTAGAGGGATCATTAATCTGAAGAGGCAAACCATAAACAGTATTATAACAAAACGTAGCCACCACAGAGTTATAGTTTGGCTTGCACCACTTGCCGAACACGCCCGGCAAACGGTAAATCACCGAAGGATTACCGGTTCTTGCAGCAAGCTCCTCAACAGCCTTTTCTCCGTCCCGCTTGCTCAGTCCATAAGGATTCCAAAGCTCAGCCTGAAGAGATGAGGCAAATAGAAGAGGTGCCTTTCTGCCGGAGGCCTGAATCGCATCACAAATCGCACGGGTCAATGCTGCATTGCCTGTTTCAAAATCAACTGCATCCTTCGGGCGATTTTCACCAGCCAGATGCACAACCGCATCGGCCTGCCCAACCTTGACCGCCAGCGAAGAGAGCGCGTCACCACGGTCAAAGCAGACAACTTCGTAACCCGGCACTTCGCCCAATCGCACCACCAAATTTTTACCGATAAACCCCTGCGAGCCCGTTACCAAGACGCGCATCTCAGGCCTCCGGCTGCACATACTCTCCCTGAACAAGAGCCTGCATAAAGGATAACTTCATCAACAGCGCTTTCATACCCTCAACGTCCAATCTTTTTGTATTATGTGAGTTATAGTCAACTGCCTCAGATATCCGTACCTCACCCTGCTCAAAAAACTTGCCATAATTCAAATCACGCAAATCAGGTGGAATACAATAATAGCCACCCAAATCTCTGGCGCACACCATCTCCTCTCGCGTCAGCAATGATTCATACAACTTTTCGCCATGGCGAGTCCCAATCACTTGTATTTCATGATCCGGAACACCCATCAACGCAACCAACGACTGTACCAGAGTGTCTATTGTTGCGGCGGGGGCCTTTTGCACAAAAATCTCACCGGGTGTACCATGCTCAAAAGCATAGAGCACCAAGTCAACAGCATCATCAAGCGTCATCATAAAGCGCGTCATATTCGGGTCAGTAATGCTCAACGGCTTACCCGCTCGAACCTGATCAACAAAAAGAGGGATAACCGACCCACGAGATGCCATCACATTACCGTACCTTGTAGCACAAATAACGGTTGACTCGCTACTGCGCGACTTTGCAACAATAACCTTCTCCATCATGGCCTTGGATATCCCCATCGCATTGATTGGATAAACCGCTTTATCCGTGCTCAGGCAGACGACCCTTTTCACTCCACAGGCAATCGCAACCTCAAGCACATTTTCCGTACCCAGCACATTGGTCTTCACTGCCTCAAGAGGATAAAATTCGCAAGAGGGAACCTGCTTGAGAGCCGCAGCATGAAAAATATAGTCAACACCACGCACCGCATTCAAAACCGACTGATAATCGCGCACATCCCCAATGTAAAACTTCAGCTTCTTTTTGTTATAGCGCTTCCGCATATCATCCTGCTTCTTTTCATCACGGCTGAAAATGCGAATCTCCTTAATATCAGTATCAAGAAAACGACGAAGCACGGCATTCCCAAAAGAACCCGTGCCACCAGAAATCAACAGCGTTTTATTTTTAAACATCTTTTTTTGTCTTTCCACTCGTTTGTTGAGCAATTTCAGCTAAAAATCCAAAGGTCTCGTTGGCACAACGCTGCCACGAATATTGTTGAGCACGGTCATAACTCGCTCCAGCCAATTCAGTGCGTAATTGAGGCGAATCAATCATCTGACGCAAAGCGTGAACAATATCATCAGGTTGTTCTGGATCAAAATACACGCCCGCAGTACCCAACACTTCTGGCATTGGCCCCTTATTTGAACAAGCAATCGGCAAACCTGCTGCCATAGTTTCCAGCAAAATATTCGGCATGTTTTCACAACTCGAAGCAAACAAACCTAAATCAGCCTGCGCATAGTGGTGATGCAATTCGTCAAACGGAATGGAGCCATGGTAATGAACCCAAGAACGTTTGGGATCCAAGCGATCTATGGTTGCATTCAGTCGCTGAAGAGCTGGTGAGTAAGCAGGCCCTACCAAGTCCAGTATTATAGGCAAGCCCTGTTTGCGAAATACCGACACGGCATCAACCACATGCCATTGATGTTTATATTTTTCAATTATAGACACATAAAGTATACGATAAGGGTGCACCTCATCATAATCAGCAAAAGTTTTCTGCAACTTTGGTGCCTGTTTGAAACGGTGATTCAACCCATGAGGAACAATGCAGGTCTTGCAGGGTAACTTGCCTGTGACACTCATAACAACATCTTGCGCATATCCTGTTAAAAAGATCACGCCATCAGCTTTTTGAAAGGAGCGTGTTTGGGTTAAACGGAGTAAAAGCAATTTTACCGTAAAGAAAGAAACCCCATAGCGCATCAATTCTCGCATTTCAAATGGAAGAAGATTCTGGCTCATCGTTACTACAGGGTAAAAATTGCCAGCATAACTCCCCCCCGGTACAAACAGGATGTCACACCCTGCATCACGCGCAGCTTGCGACAAATGGTAGCGTTGCCAAAACATGCGTTGAAGTAACCCTTTATCCAGCATGACAGGGTTACGCTTATCGAGCCATAAGCCATTATCCAAAGCGTTTAACGTGGACTTGCCACCCCAAACAACAACTCGGTCAATACCTAACATTGCAGGTTGTGCAGCCCGAAGTAATTCAACAAGATGGGTTACACCACCCCCACCACGTAAGTTAGCTGCATCTATGCCTATTATCAAAGTGTCGCTCCAGATTCACTCGACCTTAATTCAAACAGAACTAAAGCAAAAGTCAGTTTGCCATTGCCATAATTGCATTGCGGGTCATACGAAATACAACCAATTATCGACTGGAGCGTAATGCACTTATCCATGTTAAGTTTTTGGACGAGTAAAGTTTGAATGCCTTGACCAATGTACAGATCTCATCATCCGATTTATAAATGCTGATATTGGCACAACCATCAACGACAAGGGTTCCAAGGTAATGGTCACAGTGTATCTCAGGCATCTTTCACGAACCCTGATCATTTAACGCGGTATGGTGCACATGGCAACTTGCACTGAGATTCTTTTGCATCATCATTCCTATCATAAAAGACAAAATAAATGATCCCTGAGATAGCTTAAATGTTTCATGGAACAACCCATAAATAAGCACCCCAGTGAAACCCCAAAATAGTGAAGGATCATTAAGTTTTAAAAACCTGAGCAAGCGGTACAATAACCATAAATAAATAACAAAACCAATGATACCTGTTCGAAATAAAACGTCTAAAAATTGATTATGTGCCGAACCAGATAAGTCATCGAACAGAATCCATGAACCAAGAAACCCAGACCCTGTAAATGGATTTAAAAGGATAAACTCACCAATTATCTTCATCATATACAAACGCCATCCTTCTGATGATTCCGTATCTTCAAAATTATATGTTGACGCGCCAGATGATGTCTCTAGTGAAAAAAGCCTCTCACCAAAAAAATCAAAGACCACTGGAAATAATCTTAATATAATTAGATATCCTAAAATTGAAGCTATAGCCAATATAATAAAAGAAGCTATGGTTTTTATGTTAACTTTATTATTGGCAAACCTATTCATTGCATAAATCAAAAAACTTCCTAAAAGTGAAATAATACCGCTTCTCGAGAACGTCAGCATTAAACCTACCACGATAATCAAAAAAGCTGCATACTTCAACGGTTGAAATAGTTTATTTATTGGATTATAGTAAAATATAACCCAAAGCGCCATTATATAAACAAAACCATACCTCTGGGAACCAACATCACCCTTAGCAGAAAAACCGAGATCATTTCCGCCCAAAGAATAAAAGTTACTTATAGTCAAAACAGAAAAGAGAATTGACACAAAAATTAGTGCTAATTTAAAGCATAATATCATATTACTATCGATTTTTATGCTTAGAAATAGAAATATACTTAGAAATATTATAAAACTAACAAGCCTGCGATCAGCGAACTGATAATATTGATATTGATAAACGGTTGAAACAATAAATATCAGCACATATATAAATATAACAATTGTAGTATCCTGATCTGGAGAGTAGATTTTGTGTGATAACAGCCATATAAATATAGGAAAAAGAAAAAAAGAGTAATTGCCGGAGAGACCATCGCCGCCCATATCAAAAGAAAATGGTATTAAAAATATAATAAACGAAAGCGTTATAAACACTGAACCTAAGCGCGACCTTGATGTTGAATCAATATCAGTTGTTATTTTCATAAAAATTACCTCCTCACATAAAGAAAAAAGATCACTTATTTCGTATTAATTAAGTTTAGCTATGATTAAATTATAGGGTTCCCAATCATTATTGATGATAAAAATAGATTTTCATCAATATAATTATTAGTATAATTTCCGAGTAATTTTCATAAAGAAAATTAATATTAAGTTTATTACACTTCCATAAATAACAAAGTGATATAAGCCTTTTTTTAGCTTACCATCTTTTATTAATGTAACTGCGTAAGCAGTGTGTTTATATCTTAAAGCATTGTAAGCTCGTTTGTCCGGCAAATACATACCTACAATTGATAAGGCTTCCTTAAAACCTTTCTCATCGTTATTAATCGATATATTATTTTCATGAATTCTATACAATGCTATAATATCTTGCACTGCTCGTATTTTTCTTATAGCAGCTATTTTAACAAATAATTCATAATCTTCCCCTTGTTCAAAATATGCAGACAAGCCACCAATCTCATGGTAAGCTACCATGTTTACAAGGGATGTGACCAATGGAATAAAATTGAATTTTAGAATTTTTTCAAATACATCTCCTTCCGGTAAGACCTTTAATATTGTTTTGTTTATATATCGATACTGCCTATTTGCCCATTTTGATGATACCTCATTCCCACTTTTTATTACTAAGCATTGACCATATACCAAACCGAGATCTTGGCCTTCATTAGCAATAATGACCACCTGACGTGCTAATTTATCTGGCAACCAAACATCGTCACAATCAAGGAATCCAAGCCATTCGCCTTTCGCTTTTGTAACAGCCATATTACGTGCCTGCCCTAATTTTGTAAATTCAGGCGTTAGAAAATAGTGCATTCTGGCATCAGAATAACTCTTAAATATATTAGGGCTATCATCAGTTGACTTGTTATCCCAAAATATTAGTTCCCAATTTTGATATGTTTGTGCAAGTACACTATTTATAGCTTCTCGTAAATACAGTGCGCTATTATAGCAATTCATTATTATACTAACCAAGGGCTGGCGGTCTTTATGAATCATTTTTTCGCTTGTTTCTTATAACAATATACGCGTCAACTCTTTACATATATATTCAATATCCTGTTCATTTAAATCAGGGTGCAATGGCAACGATAACAATTCCGAAAACACTAAATCAGTGACAGGTAAGGGCAATGCGCCCATTTCGGAATAGAGTCTGAGCTTATGGTTAGGCTGGTAATGAATACCTGTTTGTATACCCGACTCAAGCAACTGATCTTGCAATATCGCCCGATTCACTATACCTCTAATACGTACCATATAGATATGCGGTACAACATCATCGTAATTTTTTTTAAAGATTTCAATTCTTGGATGGGCGATCAAGAGATGATCATAACACTGCGCCAAACGCTGTCTTTTTAGCGCCATTTCTGGAAATCGCCTGAGCTGTACCAAACCAATCGCCGCCATAATGTTACTCATGTGATAACGCCAACCTTGAGTAGACACATCAAATTCCCAACTACGCTGGCCAGTGTAACGCTTTTCAGTATCTTTTTCTACTCCTAGTAAGCGCGCATCTTGTACTCTACGTAATACTTCAGAATCTTCTGTTACAATACAACCACCTTCTCCAGAGGTAATATTTTTTATCCCATCAAAGCTAAAACAAGCTATATCACCAAAGCTTCCAATGCACTTGCCATGATATATTGAGCCAAACGCATGAGCGGCATCTTCTATGACTCGCAAACCATGCTTTCTGGCAAAGGCATATATTTCATCCAGTCCACCAACACCGCCACTGTAATGGACTGGCATAACCGCCTTGCTCCTTGGTGTAATTCGCTTTTCTGCATCACGCCAATCTAATGTCAATGTCACCGGATCAATGTCGCAAGCCACTGGTGTAGCACCTGTCGCCGAAATGGCCTGAAAGCTAGCTACATAGGTCAACGACTGCACCAAGACTTCATCATTTTGACCGATACCGTATGCTTGAATAGCTAGTTGCAAGGCGGCAGTACCATTAACTACACATACTGCGGGCCGACCAAAAAATGTTTTTAGCGCTTCCTCAAATTTGTGAACTTCTGCACCCATACCCAGATACTCTCGATCTAATACGCCCATTACCGCCTGCTTCTCTGCTTCACCGATGCATGATTTTGACAACCGTATTAACCGCTCTGTTTTCATACTCGCCAAGGTGCTCTCCCAATATGCCAGAGATTATTTAGCATGTCGTAGTCGCGCTTGGTATCCATACATTGCCAAAAACCATCATGCTGATACGCCATTAATTCACCCATGAGCGCAGCCTGCTCAAGCGGCTCTCGTTCCAACACAGTGGAATCACCTGTTATTAAATCGAAAAAATCCGGTTCAATAACAAAATAGCCCCCATTTATCCATCCAAGTCCCATCTGGGGTTTTTCTTGAAAGCAATTGACTTTACCATCATCTATCATCAATTCACCAAAGCGTGCGCCAGGATGCACCGCAGTAACCGTCACCATCTTGCCGTGGCTACGGTGAAACGACAACAGTGCATCAAGGTCAATATCTGCCACACCGTCTCCGTAGGTGAGCATGAATGGTTCATTACCTATAAAAGATTGTAAACGCTTCACACGACCACCAGTCATCGATTCCAAACCAGTATCAACCAACGTAACACGCCAGTCTGCTTCATCGACCTGATGTGGTGAGACCACCCCCGTTGTCAAATCGACTGTAAAGTTTGCATTAAGGAAACGGTAATGAAGAAAATATTCTTTTAACAACGTCGCCTTGTAGCCTAAGGCTACATAAAAATCCTTGTGCCCATAATGCGCAAAAGATCGCATTATGTGCCAAAGAATTGGCCGTCCACCAATGGAAACCATCGGTTTCGGTACTGTCTCGGTATATTCGGAAAGGCGGGTACCGAAACCACCTGCTAAAAGCAGTACTTTCATTGTTTGTGTTCCCATTGAAATATATATTCGTCTACTTTCTTATGTTCAATTTCCGCTGGGTCATGTGGGATGTCTGCAACATTCATCAGCAAGCTATAAGGGGCAACTAACCCTCTAAATCCAAACCAGATGCCGGGTGGTATGGTTAAACGGACATATCTATCCAGCCCAATCACCTCTTCCCGTTGCTCTCCTTGAACGTCAAAAAAGACGAATTGAACCGCACCCACTGGCACCACAAAATTAAGCGTCATGAGTAGATGACGCTTCCAAGCTTTAATGGCACCAAGCTTAATCTTTGAAAAGTAGGCTTCACCGAAATCAACAAAACCAGGGTCAGTAGATTTGATGGCGTGCATCACATCACCTCCCGCAACAGCAATTTGCCTTAATGGTGTTACCAAAATCTTGTCAACACTTATTGCGCCCATACCAAGCCCTGTTCTTGTGCAGTGTTAACATAGGCCGCAATCTGGGCAAGAGAATAATCCGCAATTGACTGCGCAGGATTCTCATAATATTGACGATACCACAACGCTGTTTCACGCACAGTTGCATCAAACCCCCAAACCGTATGCCAATGGATATAATGTAAAGCCTTGTCACAATTAAGTTTTAGAAGCGAAGATTCATAAGGACCTCCATATTGCGACGAAACATCTTCCCACCGTACCTGATCCCAATGCTTTGACATTTCAATAACCAATTCAGCAACAGAATGGTTTTGTTGCGCTGGTGGACCAAAGTTAAATGGATGACCATGCAAGACAGAATCCTGTTTTAAAGCTAAAGCCAGAGTTAGATAACCACTCAGCGGTTCCAGCACATATTGCCAAGGCCTGGTTGCTATCGGATTACGTATAGGTACTGTTTTGCCCCGTGACCAAGCGCGCATACAGTCTGGAACAATACGATCCTCAGCCCAGTCACCCCCACCAATCACATTACCAGCACGGCCAACGCCAATTCGCACCAAGCCATCGGAAGGGAAAAAAGACTTCACATAAGAACGGATCGCCAACTCAGCCGCACCTTTTGATGAGCTATAAGGATCAGGTCCACCAAGCGAATCAGTCTCACGATACCCCCATACCCACTCTACATTGTCATAACACTTATCGCTAGTAATCAAAACAGCAACACATTGGTTGCTGAGTCCACGCAAAGCTTCTAAAACATTGATTGTGCCGATTGTGTTGGTCTGCCATGTATCTAACGGATCAGTATACGATCGACGCACAAGCGCCTGAGCAGCAAGATGGAAGACAAAATCAGGTTTAATTTCTTCAACTAAAGACTTTAGACCACTTGAATTACGAATATCTAATCTATAATCATGTAAACAGCTTACAAGCGACGCAGCTATGGCATGCGAAGGAGTAGTCGGAATACCTAATGAAACCCCAAAAACTTGCGCTCCTAGTTGTCTAAGCCACAAACTTAACCATGACCCCTTAAAACCAGTATGCCCTGTAACCAAAACCCGTGCATCCTTAAAAATACCTAATCGTTTCATGCCTTATTAAAAATTTTTGCGAGGATGGGAGTTTTAATGATTATTTTTTTCAAATACATCATCGCATTTGCTGGATTATCCACCACACTCTTTATTTTAAGATATACCTGCCCTTTTACTAAAATATTTTTCAAGTCATCTTCATTCCAATCAGAAGTTTTGATTAAAAAACTTCTAATAAAAAGATCATCAAGCGCGAATGGCCTTGAAAAATATTTATTCTTAACACACAAATCAAATAGTTGTGTTCCTGGATAGGGTGTAGCAACGGAAACATGAGGCGAATAACAACGGCATTCTCCAGCAAACCTATACGAATCCCACATTTCTGAAATTTTTTCACCAGGCGACCCAATAACTAAAAACATTGAGTGAGGTAAACCTATTTTTTGACAATGCCTTATCAATCTCTTGACTTTTTCCAGATCAAGCGGCTTTTTAATAATATTTTTTAATACGTACTGTGATCCACTCTCAACAGGGAAATTCAACATGACACAGCCCGATTTTTTCATCAAGTCAATCATCTCTTCATCCATTGACCAGACTCCAGCTCCGTTAGGTGTATCCCAAACAAAATCAAAACGCTCTTCTATCATACGCGAGAATAAAAGTTTCGCCCTATTGGGATCAGCAGTAACATTATCATCTTCAAACATTATTTCTTCAATACCATATTGATCACGAAGCAATCTCATTTCATCAATAACACTCTCTACAGGTCTTGTTCTATACTTGGCACCCCAAACCTTGTGTACGCTACAAAACGTGCATTTTGCAGGACAACCACGTGATGTGATAATAGGACAAAATCTAGCTTTGTGTCTTATACCATGAGAAGCACCTAATCCAAAATACTTATCTAAGTTCATAAGATGATATGCAGGAAAAGGAATCGATCCAAGATCATGGATTGTATTAAATTTCGGATTAACCTTAAGCTTTCCATCTTTCTTCCATCCTAATCCATCTATAGATTCAGTGTTTTTTTCTTGTTGCAGTGCAATTAATAGTTCGCTAAATGATTCTTCTGCTTCACCAAGCAATATGTAATCACAATTCTCATCAACAAGTACTTCCTCGGGGCACACAGTTGCATGTGGACCACCTGCAACAACAATAATTTCTTTATCAATCACTTTTACAAGTGAAAATAGTTGATGATAAATTTTATACTGTCTACTAAATTGACAATTTATTCCTACAAGATCAGGCTTATATTCAATTATTTCATTTTGTATATCATTATCAGTTAACCCAACACGAATTATGTTTATATCAACATATTCCTCATGTTCCCAACCGTTCAAAAGACAATCAAGTATTTTCACCTCTATACCTAACTTTTCAACAATAGAAGCAAGGTAACCTAAACCCATTGGGGGAAGAGGATTAATATCACGATTTGATTTAAACGTTAAAGCAGGCGGGGATATTAGTAAGATTCGGCGGATGATCAAATGTATAATTTTTTAAATGGACAATCATGATTGAATAATATATAATAAGCTCAAATAATTGGCTATAATAATAATTCCGGGAATAATCTACCTAAATTATATTACCAAAAGATCTGGAATTTAACGTTAAAGATCAATAAATAATTAATATTATCTTTTATTGTAAAGACTTTAGGGTTCATTCTGTTGTATATGTTTGATCTCAATATTTACTATACGAAGTCTAAAATAGTTATAAAGGATTTAGTTATAGCTGAATCCCCAGTCAAAAAAATAAACTTATTATATTGATTTCCCCAAATCAATTTATTATTACGAATAAATTGAAGGAGTGACTTAAATACATAGCCTTTACAAAAGAAAGGAGATAGAATTTTTTTTTTCAACATTTCAAGAATCATTTTATTAACATGCCTCATTGAATCTCCTGATATTTTACCCGATTCTTCGTATTCAAAATATAATGCCTCTAACATTAGATACACTAAATCGGTGCCAATAGGCGCTCCATTAAAACAATAATGTTCCCAATCAACAATTAGCAAATCTACACCTTTTATAAGAATATTGCCTGAGAGAGATAAATCCCCATGAAAAGGGTACAGAGATAATAAAGGAAACTTTTCAATTATTGGGCCCCAAACTTGCATATAGTGCTCTAAACAAAGCTCGATGACTTCAAAATTTTTTTTATAGGAGTATGATTTAAGTGGATAATATCCTTTTGTACACATAAATTTTAAATAGCCATATTTTTCAAATATTTGAAATTCAATTATCTGAATCTTATCACTATTTTTTTGGCTATTATACCAATCAATACCTTCTTTTTCACGTCGAAGGTTAATAATCCCTGACAGGGTGCTTGATGACTTTCGAATAGAGTATACCTTTCCATTAACATATTCATTAATAACACAAATACAGCTATCGTGTTGAAAATTTTTTATTAATGATTTCATTTTTCAGCAATCAAGATTATTGCGGGAGATAAATTTTTTACTTTAAATATTTGCATCAAAAAAAACTCAATATAGTATGCGATTTTTTGCTTATGAGTAATCCTGCGCTTATTTGGATATTTTTTATATGCTTTAATTCCCTCTTCTGAATAATCAAGTATTAATTCAGGGAAATGGTAATTAGGAAAAGCCGAATAAAGATATACGTTTTTATACCCTGACTCAGAAACCATTTTTTTTAAAGCACTAAACGAATATACATAATTTCTATATGGTCTATTTTTTCTATATCTTGATATAATATCTGATATACGTCTTGGTAAAAAAGTTGTAAATAAAATATTAGCATGTGGATCTTTTTTTCCAAGGAAATATTCATAAGAAAATCTATTTTCAATTGCCAACATTAGTTTACCTCCACTTTTAAGGGATTCGAAAACATTTTTCAAGAACTCTTTTTGCATAAACATTGGTTCTTCCTCTTTAACGTTCATAGCCTTACTTTTACTATAATAATCACCAACATTTACATTTTCATTAACTGGAATCCATTCCAGTACTCCATTAACAATTGCAAAATCTGCAACTCCACTTAATTCAAATTTTCTAATATCTGTCTGTACTGGAATTATTTTTTTTTCATTCTCATTCAGACTTCTTTTTTGAAGAAAACACAGTGATTCATAAGTTTGGTCAACAGCAATTACGGAATGCCCACGCTTAGCCATTCCAAAAGACAAAACTCCCCACATACACCCATAATCAATACATATACCGGGTTTTGAATGATCAAGAAACTCAAGAGCGGCCTCTCTTTTAGAGCTATAAATCATATCAAAAAATTGTGGTATTACTTTTCTGACCGCTTCTTCCGGTGGAGCATCTGAAAGTATTTCTAAAAATTTTTGATTTTCTTTTACTGATAAGTTTGACCAATAACCACTTGCTCCATTTGTATATATTCCGTTATTATCACAAATGAATCCCATATCGGTTATCATTTTTGCTATTTCGTTATTAATCATTTTTTCTATATTATTGTGGCATCTCTATTTAATCTTAAGGGAACCTCTAAAAAGTGTCTTTTGATACATGTTGAAAAATGAGTATCACCAATATACTATTCCACAATAGTATCAAAAGCATTGCTCTTTGACATATTTTTTGATGTATAAATACCTTGTTTGTTTTCGACTGAGCGCAGTTATCCCATGATCTGGGCATACTGGTCATGTAAAAAGACGGCAGAGACTGTTTTCTTGAGCTGTACACAACGCATCATGTTGTAGGTCAAATTGGTCAAGCC
>CAISRC010000071.1 GCA_903887845.1 uncultured Chlorobiaceae bacterium | reverse complement strand
CTCTATATGGACCCCGAGACGCACACCTCCGCAAAATGTAATTATTGTGCCCATAGAAAAGAGGTTGGCCTCAATCCAGCCTGTGTTTCTATTTGTCCACAGCAGGCCATTGTTGCCGGAGACCTTGATGATCCACTGAGTGCGGTGGCTATTCTTGTTGCAAAAGAGCAGACTATGGTTCGAAAGCCCGAAAAAGGTACTTCACCCAAGCTTTTTTATATCAACGGAGATGGCGCCTCGCTTGATCCACTGGAGGTTTCGGAAGTTAACGGATATCTCTGGAGTGAGCAGTCTCGTGGTGTCGGCCATTTTGCGGGGAAATCAATCGTTAAGCCAGCACGAAAATTACTCTCTTCTGTGGGGGTGGATGGAAAGCCGAAGGCCAGAAAAGTGTATGACATTCCAGCAAAGGGAGTTGTCTGGGGCTGGGAAGTGCCTGCTTACGTGGCGTCGAAGGCGGTTGCCTCTGGATTGTTTTTGCTGATGTTTGTCTTGCAGACCTTGTTGATGCATCCCTTGTCAAATGCCTTGCAATGGGCGGTATGGGCTACGTCGCTTCTTTTTCTTGCCCTTACAGGAGGATTTCTTGTCAAGGATCTTGATCGTCCCGAGCGTTTTTCTTCGGTGATGCTTCGTCCGCAATTTAGTTCATGGCTTGTAAAGGGCGGATTGATTATTGCCGGATTTGGCGCTTTTCTTGCCTTGTGGGGAGCGGCCAAGTATCTGCAATTGCCTATCCTCGAAGCAATATCATTGTGGTGTGGTGCGCTTTTTGCCCTTTTAACGTCGATTTACACGGCGTTCCTTTTTGGGTCAGCAAAGGGAAGGGATTTCTGGCAAAGCCCCATGCTTCTGTTGCACATGTTCCTGAACTCGCTGCTTGCCGGTGGTTCAGCGATGCTCGTTCTTGGTGTTTTAACCTCCAGTGCCTCAGAGCTTTCTGAAACGCTCAGGCCAGCTCTTGCGGGCGGTTTTATGCTCCATATTCTGGTCATGCTTCTTGAACTTTTTGGAAAGCATCCGTCAAAGTCGGCAGAACGTGCTGCGGAAGTTATCATGCACGGCCCATTGAAAAAAACGTTCTGGTATGGCAGTTTTATACTGGGGAATGTCCTTCCCCTTCTGTTGTGTCTTGCTGTTTCCTCTCCTGTTATGCTTGCCATAGCCGCCATTTTTGGGCTTTGTGGTGTCTTCTACACAGAAAAAGTCTGGATTCATGCACCGCAAACCGTTCCATTAAGTTAAACAAGTGCTGGAGAAACTATGAGTTATACCCATAAACCAACGGTTATTGAAACCATAGCAGAAAAACTGCATCTTATTCCTGATCTCCATACGGCAGGTGATGGCCCGGCAGCGAAAAATGCTGCCGCAGATGGCAGTCAGGTAAACTGCCCGCCTCCCGATCAGTGGGATAACTGGGTGGAATACGATTCAAAAAGCTGGCCTGAACGCAAGTCGAAAGAGTATATGCTGATTCCGACAGCCTGTTTTAACTGTGAAGCTGGCTGCGGACTTCTTGCCTATGTTGACAAGGAGACCATGACGATGCGCAAGTTGGTCGGCAATCCTTATCATCCGGCAAGCCGGGGCAGAAACTGTGCAAAAGGACCCGCAACCCTTAACCAGATTGAAGACACCGACCGTGTGCTTTATCCGATGAAGCGATCGGGAAAAAGAGGCGGTGGAAAGTGGGACCGGGTGAGCTGGGACAGTGTCCTTGACGATATTGCAGGAAGAATGCGCAAGGCCATTCAGGAGGGTCGCAACAATGAAATATCCTACCATGTCGGACGTCCCGGCCATGAAGGCTTCATGGAATGGGTGCTGAGAGCCTGGAATGTGGATGGCCATAACAGCCACACCAATGTCTGTTCCTCGGGAGCACGCTTTGGTTATGCGATATGGGAAGGACTCGATCGTCCGTCGCCTGACTATACCAATTCAAAATTCATGCTTCTGGTCAGTGCCCACCTTGAGTCGGGGCACTATTTCAACCCTCATGCCCAGCGCATTGTTGAGGCGAGAATGAAAGGCGCCAAACTTGCGGTGCTCGATCCTCGTCTTTCAAACACCGCGAGCATGTCGGACTACTGGATGCCGAGTTTTCCCGGCAGTGAGCCCGCGATTTTGCTTGCGATGGCAAAGGTGATTCTTGATGAAGGGATCTACAACCGTGACTACCTTGAAAACTGGGTGAACTGGAAGGAGTACCTGCAGCAGGATTACAAGGGGACTCCGGTGACCTTTGAGAATTTCATTGAGGCTCTGAAAAAAGAGTACAGTGCCTACACGCCGGAGTATGCTGAAAAAGAGAGCGGCGTCAAGGCGGCCATGATTGTTGAAGTTGCCCGCAAAATTGGTGAGGCTGGTACCCAGTTTGCCACGCACGTTTGGCGCAGCGCAAGCAGCGGCAATCTTGGTGGCTGGGCAGTGTCTCGTACGCTGCACTTCCTCAATGTTCTGACGGGCAGTGTTGGCACTCCGGGCGGAACATCACCAAGCGCATGGAACAAGTTCCACCCGGATGTTCATGCCAAGCCGAAACCACAGACATACTGGAACACACTCCAGTTGCCGGACGAGTATCCTCTCGCTCATTTTGAGCTGAGCTTCCTGCTGCCCCATTTTCTCAAGGAGGGGCGAGGCAAACTCGATGTCTATTTTACCAGGGTTTTCAATCCTGTCTGGACCTATCCAGACGGTTTTTCATGGATCGAGGCGCTGGAGGATGAATCAAAAATCGGTCTTCATGCGGCTCTGACTCCTACCTGGAGTGAAACTGCCTATTTTGCCGATTATGTGTTGCCGATGGGGCACTCCGCCGAGCGGCATGATTTGATCAGTTATGAAACCCATGCCGGCAAGTGGATTGCGTTTCGTCAGCCGGTTCTTCGGGTAGCTCATGCAAAAATGGGCAAACCGGTGGACTATACCTGGCAGGCAAATGTTGGCGAGGTATGGGAAGAGGATGAGTTCTGGATTGAGCTTACCTGGCGGATTGATCCGGATGGAAGCCTCGGCATAAAGCAGTATTGCATGTCGCCTTACCGTCCCGGTGAAAAGATCACCATTGAGGAGTATTACCGTTATATCTTTGAGCGTGTCCCGGGGTTGCCGGAAAAGGCGGCCAAAGAGGGCCTTACAGCATTGGGATACATGCAGAAGTATGGAGCCTTCGAGGTTGAAACCAACGTCTACAAGGTCAATGAAAGAACTTTGTCGGAGGCGGATCTGCAAGGCTCATCCGTAAAGCCGGAGACAGGTCTTATAACGAAAAATGGCAAGTCAATCGGAGTTCAGGTTAACGGCTTAAATTGCACCGGGTTCCCGACTCCATCCCGCAAGCAGGAGTTGTATTCGCAAACGATGATTGACTGGAAGTGGCCGGAATATCGCCTTCCAACCTACATCAAAAGCCACGTGCATCAGGAGATCATGAACCGGAGCAAGG
>CAISRC010000070.1 GCA_903887845.1 uncultured Chlorobiaceae bacterium | reverse complement strand
GCAATAACGAAACAGAAAAGAATCAGCTCCAGCTTGAAGCCAAACAACAATACCACAAACAACTCTCCGGCTATAAGTCCTAAGAATAAGGTGAGAAGAAGTTTCAGGAAAAAACGTTCATTCATAGTACTGGCCTTCATTATATAGCGTTAGAACCTACATATCAAGATACTGGTGCTGAAGCTTGCTTGCGAGCTGTCACTTCTTTACTGTTAAGGTTCGGGCATCTTTTCAGCAAGGGCATTGATACGCGCCTGAGGCAGGTCTTTAATGTCCGCCTTGCGAGCTATTTTCACGATCTCCCAAGCTTTTGAATACTTTTTATTATCGATATAGAAATCGATCCAACTTATATATGCTTTTGAGTATTTCGGGTCCAGTAGAACTGCTTGCTGAAATAAACTTTCAGCTTTCGCTTGTAGCTCTACGGTTTTGCTCCTGTTAAGGATTGAGGAAATCCAGTACGCTATTGCAGTGTCATTGAGTAAAGATGGTTTTTCAGTGGTGGAATCTATCAATGACAGACTGCGCTCGTAGTGGATGATGGCCTCTTCGGGCTTGAAAAGTTTCAGCAATATGCTACCAAAACCCCAATACGGTAAATAATTATCCGGATTAAGGAGCCATGACTGGTTGAAACGAAGCATAGCATCTTCTAAAGAACCTTTTTTGTATTGATTCCAGCCCTCTTGTGCGAATTCTATGGATGCCTTTTGGCGAGATCCGGAATTTTTTGTGACGGTTTTGATGAAATCTTCATCAGCCTTTTTCTGTTCATCTGACTTGACAATTTCAGGTCCGCCATACATCGGTATTAGATTCACAGGAAGGTCGCCTGCAAAACCATTCTGAAATGGCCAGAACAGCAGCAAGGTTAACAATAAAGCAATTTGAAATCGAGGTTGACGCATTTTGCGGACTCCTGTTTGAAATTTCACCAAACGTCGCATTCAGCGGTCAATATTCTGAATGGGTAAATCCATTTGGATTATAGAATTCAATATAATACGATAGTGCTGAATTATTTAAAACTGAGAATATCGAAATAGGTAAACCCGACAAGAGGCCTTGCTTGCTGCACGAAAGCTCAGGGAAAAAACTTCTCGTAACAAAACAAATTCGATTAAATTACCTTGATCCGGAAAAATCAAATTCACCACTGGATTTCTCTTTGCTCTTAAGTACATTATCAACAAAATACAATCACACCTCCAGACAAAAGGAAATCATCGATGGCTTTGACCAATTCGGGGTTAAACACGACTCTTGAAAAAAACTCCAAATGGGAAAAAAACGTTGAACTTATCTCCCCGGCTGGCGACATGACTTCCTTGGTTACCGCACTAAAGGCTGGGGCGGACGCGGTTTATTTCGGTGCTGAAGGCTACAATATGCGTGCCGGAAGCAGCAATTTCACCCCAGCGGACTTCCCTGCTGTAAGAATGCTTTGCAAAGAGTACGACGCTAAGGCGTATCTTGCGCTGAATACGATTGTCTATGATGGTGAGCTAAAAAAAATGACCCGGACGGTCACAGCAGCCAGAACGGCGGGAATTGATGCCGTGATCTGCTCGGATATGGCTGTCATCGACGCTTGCCGGAAGATTGATATGCCGTTTCATATCTCAACACAGGCATCGGTCAGCAACTACAGTGCGGTACAGTTTTATGCTGCCCTTGGGGCAAGGATGATTGTGCTGGCACGAGAGCTCACGCTTGAGCAGGTGCGCCATATCACCGGAAGAATCAGGAACGATGGGCTTGCTGTGCGTATTGAGTGCTTTGTTCATGGCGCGATGTGTGTTGCCGTTTCAGGGCGCTGCTTCATGTCGCAGGAGCTTTTCGGACGATCGGCAAACCGTGGGCAATGTGTGCAGCCCTGCCGCAGACAGTACCTTATTACTGATCCGGAGGAAAACGAAGAGCTTGAGCTTGGCTCAGATTATGTCATGAGCCCGAAAGACCTGTGCGCCATTGAGTTTCTGGACGTGCTCATTGATGCGGGAATCAGCGGATTCAAAATTGAGGGAAGAAGCCGCAGCCCTGAATATGTTCATACAACCACAACATCTTACTGCCAAGCACTCTACCTCTGTACCCGCCATCGCACTGACCCGGAATTCAGGAGTAAATACAGTGAACTGACCATGAGCCTCAAGAGTGATCTGGCCAAGGTCTATAACCGTGGATTTTCAACAGGGTTTTATTTTGGAAAACCTCTTGATGCATGGACAAGAGAGTACGGCTCACTTGCTCAGGAGAAAAAAACCTATATCGGTGAGATAAAAAAATACTATCCAAAAGCGGGAGTGGCAGAAATGCTCATCTACTCCCATGGCCTCAAGCAGGGCGACAAGCTCTCTATTCTGGGACCGAAAACAGGAGTAGTCACGGTAATGGCTGATGCTTTTTTTACAAACGACCTGCCGGATATTGATGCAGTAAAAGGCGACAGCGTCACCATCAAGTGTGCAACGGTAAGAAAAAACGACAAGGTTTATCTGCTCGCAAAAAGAATATAGCACGATATTCTCTCGTCAGCAAAGAGTAAAAAAGCCGCATTCTTCCCTGTTACTGGAAATCGGTGAAATATCGGGATAGAAAAGCGCTTCAGGCTGAAGTAACTTTTTTTGTGAAAATGTATTTTTTTTTATTTAACTTATTAGTATAGGACAACGTAGTTGTTGTAGTTAACATAATTTAACATTTCAAAAAAGATGAAAAAGTTATTATTGACCGCATTGATTGCCGGTGTGTCAGCAACTCCAGCTTTAGCGGCTCCTTACATCAGCGGCTCAGTTGGCGTAGGTATTTTTGGTAACGCTGACGTAACAGATTCGGGCATAACAGATAAAGATGGGCAAACCTACAAATCGGGAGTTCCTTTTGGTGGGGCCGTAGGTATCAAGAACGGTGCATACCGCGTTGAAGCTGCTCTGGGTTATCAGACTAATGATGTGGACACATTTAATCATGTGACAGATACCAGAAACGACTCGGTTTCAACATTTACGTATATGGTCAACGGCTATTATGACGTTGATGTAAAAAGCAAAAGCATCTCTCCTTATGTTACGGCTGGTCTTGGTGGAGCAAGCATCACATCAAAGGTTGAAGGTGAAAGTGATAAATCAAACTCTGTGTTTGCATGGCAGATTGGTACCGGGATTGGCATCAAGGCAGCAAATAACCTTACCGTTGACCTTGGCTATCGTTACCTGAAGCCATCAAAGTTCAAAGATAATTATGGTGAGTACACTGCTTCCAGCAGCAATATCCTTGCCGGTATTCGCTATGACTTTCAGTAACTGAGGCGTATTGAATGCACAATGTTCCGCCGTCTCCTGAACGATCAGGAGGCGGCTTTTTTATTGCTTATTTTCAAGGGCGATCGCAAGCAACAGCTATCCTGAGCATCTGATACTCTC
This sequence comes from uncultured Chlorobiaceae bacterium, assembly GCA_903887845.1. GTDB lineage: Bacteria > Bacteroidota > Chlorobiia > Chlorobiales > Chlorobiaceae > Chlorobium. The sequence goes on along the minus strand of CAISRC010000070.1, from coordinate 62,711 downwards.
CAAGTCGGATTTTTTTGCCAGATACCTTGCCACTCCAATTTAAAAGCGCTGCTGTCAGTTAAGAAAGGGTATTTTGCGTTTTCAATTGCACGGCCTTTTATGTAGCTTTCAATAGAAGGTTTCCATGTTGGTTACAGCGCTTCTCAGCAATGCCTGAATCGGGAACATGAGCAATGATCTATAAAGTCATTTCCAAAGGTGAGTTCAAGGCTTTTATTGACGCACTTGTTCAGAATAACAGCTCTTTCGGACCTCGAAAGGTAGATACCGGAAGCAACGGAAAACCGATCTATCAGTTTATGCCCGTGAAGTCGGTCGATGAAATCGATTTTGATTACACCGTAACACACTCATCGGCCAAGCACTTTTTTCTGCCTTACCGAGACGAGCTTTCCCACTTCAACTTCAGCGACGGAAACTGGGAACAGGAGATACGTTACGAGGCTCCACCCATCATTCTTATCGGGCTCAGACCCTGCGACATCAATGCGGTCAACATTCTTGACGATGTGATGCTCCATGGCGCCTACCCTTCTCCCTACTATCTGGCACGCCGGAAAAACAATTTCATTATCGGCATGGACCACATGCCTCTGCCGGACTGCTTCTGCCATTCGATGAACCGGCACACCGTCAATCATGGATTCAACCTCTTCTGCTCCGACATCGGCGACAGTTATTACCTTTCGATCAACTCCTCGAAAGCATTCAACTTCCTCAAGGAGTTCAAAATCGAAGAGCCGACGTATGAGGACAATTGCCTCCTGATTGAACGGCGCAAGAACATCAAGAACAGCTTTGAAACCAAAATTGAGGTGTCCGGACTGCCCTGTTTCCTCGATATCGAATTTGACTCTCCGATTTGGCAGAAATGGGGCGACAAGTGTCTCAGTTGCGGCTCCTGCGCAATGGTCTGCCCGACCTGCTACTGCTATAGCGTGGAAGAGTGTTTCGATATTGATCTTAAAGGCTCGACACGGCAGAACCATCTCTACTCATGCAATCTGGTTGATTTTGCGCAGGTCACCGGCGGACACAACTTCAGACCGAAAACCGGCGACCGCCTCAAGTATCGCTACTACCACCATTACCGTGGATTTGCGGCCAACGACAACCAGCAGATCTGCGTAGGCTGCAACCGTTGCGGACGGGCCTGCCTTGCCGACATCAACCCGAAAGACGTCATCAACGACCTCAGACTAGAGCGAGAATCATGCATGATATGCGTTTCACCATCCCCGGACAAGACCTGAACCGTGAACCTTTCGCCGTCAAGATCCCGGATTTTCAGAAAAAGTCAGAGGTCATGATCACCGACAGGGGCTACAAGTGCAGGATTACCAACATCGTGCCGCTCTCCGGCCTTGAACGCCTCTTCCAGCTCCGTATCATCGATCCGCTCGAGCGGGAAGTGTTCAACTTCAGACCCGGTCAGTTCCTTATGCTCGAAGTACCGGGATACGGTGAAGCACCGATATCAATATCAAGTTCAACCAGCAACCACGAGTTTATCGAACTCTGCATCCGCAAGGCTGGCCATGTCACCTCAGCGCTCTTCGAAGCCTCCCAGGGGGCCTTCGTTTCCATCAGGGGCCCGTTCGGGACAGCCTTCCCTATGGCGGAGATGCAGGATCAGAACGTGCTCCTGATTGCCGGAGGGCTTGGCATAGCGCCGATGCGCGCACCCCTTTTCTGGATCAACGACCACCGCGACAAGTACAAGGAGGTCTTCCTTCTCTACGGAGCCAAGGAACCATCACAGATGCTCTTCACGTACCAGTTCGAAGAGTGGAAAAAGGTCAGCCATGTGCAGATGAGCACTATCGTCGAAAACCCCGATGCATCCTGGACAGGCCGAAGCGGCATGATCACCGCCCTGCTCGACGAATTCGCCTTTGACCCCAAGGAGACCTACGCGATCGTCTGCGGCCCTCCGGTCATGTTCAAGTTTGTCTGCAGCCATCTTGACCGGCTGGGCATTCCGATGAACAGGATGTTTGTGTCGCTGGAGCGCCGCATGCACTGCGGCATGGGCAAATGCTGCCGGTGCATGGTCGGTTCCACCTTTACATGCCTCGACGGCCCGGTGTTTGACTACTGGTCGGTCATGAACCTCAAAGAAGCGATTTAGGAAAAACCTCATGAACCATCTTGGTTTTGAAATGGAAAAGGTGAAGATCGGATCGTTCGACTTTACCTGCTGCGAAGGGTGCCAACTGCAGTTGGCCAACAAGGAATCGACCTTGCCTGATTTCCTCGCCCTCCTCGATATCCGCAACTTCAGGGAAATATCCTCCGAGCGACTCGACGACTACGATATCGCCCTTGTCGAGGGAAGCATCACGCGCCCTGACGAGATTGAGCGTTTGAAGGCCATCCGCGCAAAAGCAAAAGTGTTAATCGCTTTCGGCACCTGCGCCTGTTTCGGCGGGGTCAACAGTCTCAAGAACCGAATTCCTCAAGAGGAGGCAATCCGTGAGGTCTATGACAACAAAGCGGTCGAGACAATGCCCTCCATGAAAATCAGCGACGTCGTCCAGGTCGATCACTCTATTCCCGGTTGCCCGGTTTCCAAAGATGAGGTAGAACAGATTTTGGTTGGTATTGTCACCCGTTCGCAGGTCAGCTTGCCGACGTACCCGGTTTGCGTGGACTGCAAGCAACAGTTGAACACCTGCCTCTTCGACCTTGGCGAACTCTGCCTCGGGCCGATTACCCGCGCTGGCTGCAATGCGGTATGCACAACAGGAAAGAGCGCCTGCCTCGGGTGCCGTGGTCCTGCAGAGGAGCTTAATATGCCAGCTTTTTTTGAGCTGGTAAAAGACAGGGCACTAAGCCTCGACGACCTGCACGAAATGCTTGCCTTTTATAACGCCTTTGAACCATTCGCTACTGATGAAACGTGACTACTCACTTGATATCCATCACCTGACCAGAGTGGAGGGGCACGCCGACATCCAGATCACGGTCAGGGATGGTCAGCTTGTTGATGCCCGTTGGGCTATCGTTGAGACCCCACGCTTTTTTGAGGTGATGCTCAAGGGGATGAGCGCCGAGCGGGTGCCATTTCTGACTTCAAGAATCTGCGGGATCTGCTCCATCAGCCATTCACTTGCAAGCATCAGGGCGGTTGAACGGGCAATGGACATTGTGCCACCGATTGCAGCAGAAAAAACAAGGCTGCTGGCAATGCACGGCGAAACTCTCCAGAGCCATGCCCTCCATCTTTTTTTTCTCATAGCCCCTGATTTTGCGGGCACCTCCAGTGTCCTCCCTCTGATTCAGTCGCACCCCGATCTGGTCAGGGCGGGACTGCAACTCAAAGAGCTCGGCAACGAAATCAGCACAGTAACAACCGGGCGCTGCACCCACCCCGTCAGCCTCGTTGTCGGTGGTCTCAGCAAGGCCCCTGACAAAGAGAGGCTGTTACAGCTTCGTACGATGATTCAGGAGAGAAAACCAGCGCTTGAGACAACGTGCTCTTTTTTCCACACACTCACCATTCCTGCTTTCAGCCGGGAAACCGAATTTATCTCGCTCTCCAACGGATCAACCTATCCTTCAATTGGCGGGCGTCTTGTCTCATCGGACGGGGTTAACCTGGAGGAAAATGACTATCTCCTGATGACCAACGAGTACACGCAGGAGTTCTCCACTTCAAAATTCACCCGTCTCAGCCGGCAATCCTCTGCGGCAGGAGCATTGGCACGTTTCAACAATAACTACGATCTTCTGCACCCGAAAGCAAAGGAGGTCGCCGAAAGCTTCGGGCTTCAGCCGGTGTGTCACAACCCCTTTATGAACAACATCGCCCAGCTCGTCGAATGTGTTCATATTCTTGAGGATGCCGGGGATCTTGTTAACTCGCTGCTTGACAGTGATCTTTCAGAGATAAAAACACCTTACACGCCAAAAGCCGGCATAGCCACCGGAGCTGTTGAAGCGCCGCGCGGGGTACTCTATCACCATATCGAAATTGATGAGCAGGGCAAAGTGGCCAAGGCAGACTGCATCATTCCAACGACGCAGAATAATGGCAACATCCATGATGATCTGCGGGCACTCGTTGAACAGGCGCTCAGGGAGGGAAAAAAAGACGGGGAGATTACAAAACTTTGTGAGATGGTGGTACGTTCTTACGACCCCTGTATATCATGCTCGGTGCATTGAGAGAGTATGCGTATGTACAATGCAGGGAAGCGGGCCTGCTTCCCTGCATCTGCACTCAGAGAATCTCCACAAGCTCAATCTCAAAAGTGAGCTGCTGACCGGCAAGCGGATGGTTGGCATCAAGCGTCACTGAGGTGTCACTCAAGTCAACAACCATCACAATCGCCTGCTGATTGTCAGCAAGATTGACCTGAAGCTGTTGACCTATTTCAAGTTCCATATCGGCGGGAAAACGCTCCCGATCGACGTCAGTAACAAGCTCTGCTCTGTGCTCTCCATAAGCCTCTGCAGCAGAAATAACCGAAACCCTGACCTCGCCGGGTGACAAATCAAGGACGGCTCTATCAAATCCGGGAATAACATCTCCTCCCCCAATCGTAAACTCCAGCGGTTCGCGTTCAACGGAAGTATCAAACATTGTACCGTCATCAAGCGTTCCGGTATAATGAACTCTCACCGTGTCACCTTGTTTTGCTTGCGCCATGCACTCCTCCTTTTTTTTCTTGTCAAAACGACTTACCTGTATTATACCTTAACCTTTACAAACGCCCTCTACTCCACCTGCCTCCATTTATCCTGTAACTTTCGGCAAACTTCCCGGATAGTTAAGCCTCAGGAACGCAATCAACTGTTCACGAACAAAACAACGCAACTCCCAGACATCCGAAGAGTTCGCCGCACTGACAAGCGCCCGAATCTCGACCGACTTCTCCGTAGTATTGGTTACCTGTATTTTTGCCACCCTCTTATCCCATAACGGTGTTGCTGAGACAATTCTCTCAAGCTCATCACGAAGCGTTTCTGGTGGAATTGTATAATCTGTATGGAGATAAACCGTACCAAGAAGCTCTGACGATGTCCTGGTCCAGTTCTGAAACGGACGATCAATAAACCATGTAATGGGTACAATCATCCGGCGCTGATCCCAGAGTTGCACAACGACGTAGGTGAGAGAAATCTCTTCAATCACGCCTCTTTCATTTTCAACAACAACCACGTCGCCAATACTGATCGGCTGCGTTATCGCAATCTGGATCCCGGCTATCAGGGTTGTAAGACTTTTCTGGGCCGCAAAACCAAGCATTACACCGGCAATACCTGCTGAGGCAAGAATGCTCAGCCCAACCTGTCGAACGGTATCAAAGGTCATCAAGACGCCGGAAATAGCCAGAAGCACACAGAGCACAGTCAGAATCTTGCGAGCCAGATGAACAGGTGTGGCAATTTTTTTTGCTGCTTCATTTTCACCGACTTTCGCTGCATAGTGTTTCAGGATAGACTGCTCCAGCACCATGAGTAACCGCATGACGAACCATGAAAACCCGAAAATGGCAAAAATAAGGAGCGTATGATGAAGCAGATCCTTTATAGCCGAATCTACCGGCACATAACGAACAAGAATGGCCAGACCAACCAGAGAGACCAGCACCCTGAAAGGCAAAGCCATAAGCTCAAGAGGAATAGTGACATCCCTGACCGATGAGCGAATCACAGCTATAACCTTTCTGAAAAGGGAATTTGCCCCCACATAAAAGAGCAGGGCAAAGACAACAATTATCGCCGGTATCAGGTAAACACCCTGCGGCGAATTCCATAAATTCACTGTTGTATCCATAGGCATCTAACCATAATCAAAGCCGCAAGAAACCCTCTTAAGCTGTTTTTTTTATAACCTACCCTTCTTTCAGCCTTGCAATTTCACTCTTCGAGCGACTCACACAATCCTCAATGGCCATTCCGCCAAAATAGTTGCCGGTCAGGAGAAGGTTCTTTTTCCCCTTCAGCAGCATATCGGTTTTTTCCAGCCATTTATGATGCCCCATCCCCAGCGTAGGAACCGTATTGATCTTTGAAATGGTATGCTCTATCTTTGAAAAGCTCACCCCGAGCACCTCGGTTATGCGGCTTCTTTTGGTCTTGTCATCAAGGCCGGGCTTGAAATGAAACGTAAAACCACGATAGTTGTCGTCAGGAACCGTATCGCGGGAGACTATCGAGAAAAATACATCGTTTGGCGAAATCATTGCAGCTACCGGCTTAAGGGTAACCGTATCCTTGCGAACAATAACCCCGACAGAGTCGACCTCAGCCGCCTTGAGCTGACCGAGATGGTTGGCAATATCAGGATTGATATCCCACAGCAGCTTCGAGGCGACCGAAGATGGCGTTGCCATAACAAGGGTTTTAGCCGAATATTCTCCGCCACTGGCGTTCCTGATTATATATAACCCATTCTCATACTTCACAGAGTTCACATCCTGGCTGGTAAAGACGTTCAGCCCGCTTTTTGCCGCAATCACCCGGGCAACACTCTGCATACCTCCCTTGAAGGTGTAGTTCTTCAGCATATCCTTTCTTTTTTCCCTGCTTTTGAACATCATGTCAGCAGGAAAGTCATCGGTTTTCTGCGAAGGCACTGCATTGAAGAAATGACTGATTACCTCATTGTAGTTCTTCTCTCCCACAATTTTTGAGTAATAGGACTTCACACTCAGGCCGTCTTTCTTCAGTTTAAAGAAATTAGGAGCTGAAAGAAGCAGTTCCAGAATATTGAGCCGGGAAACAATAGACTTGATTTTATCATTCACCAGCAGGGTAAACGGCACTTTTTCGCGCGGAATGATTGATTCTGTGATTCCGCAAGATTCAACAATGTCGAGCAGATTCTGATAAGAGCTGTAACAGGTGTGCGCTCCAAGTTCCAACCAAAATTTCTTTCCATTTCCGTTGTACTGGGGAGAAGCAAAAGAGCCTCCGAGAGTATCACTCTTTTCAAGCAGGGTGGTTTTAAAACCTGCATCGACACTATAAAAGGCAAGGCTCAAGCCGCTTATACCACCGCCGACTACTACAACATCGTTTTGCATCATAAGAGACAAAGAATTACCGAATAACTGTTAAAAAAAACAGGACTAACTTCCGGGCGCAATTTAGTGAAATCAAGGAAGAAGACCGCTTGTAATTATCGCTGTTTTTCCTCTTCCCGATAGTTTTGCGAGTATCGCACATAGTTTTCTGGCGACTCCTCTATATTTTGACGCTCTTCCTCAGTGATCGGACGCATCACTTTTGCGGGAACACCTGCAACCAGCATCCCTGATGGCACGGTAAATCCCTGCCTGACCAGTGAACCGGCAGCGACAATCGACCAGGGTTCAATAACACAGTCATCAAGCAAAACCGCGCCCATCCCGATCAACACATAATCTTTGACCGTACAGGCGTGCAGCACAGCACCATGGCCAATAGTAACACAGTTTCCTATGTTCAGAGGGCCGGTATCATGCGTGACATGAAGGGTCACATTATCCTGCACACTGGTTTTCTCCCCGATGCGAATCGGACAGACATCACCCCGGACAACCGCATTGAACCAGATACTCGAATTGGCGCCGATATGCACGTCACCAATAACATAAGCTCCGTCCGTCATAAACACCGTGTCATGAAGTTGCGGCCAGACGCCCTTGTAAGACATCACTTTTCCCATAATCCTGTAATTTTATAATATTTAAAAAATCATGCCCGGACTTATACGTTTGCCTCACAAACCATCCGTTCAGAACACTCAGTGTTAAAGAATTATCTCATCTACTGAACATAAAATATTTTTTATTGATGAGGAGATTTATTAAGTTTGTTTATAAAGGAATTAAAAAACTAAACACGCAACGATGCCAAATATATCAGGGGCTTTTACAAACGCGGCTACGGCCTATGGAAAGTTTCTTGAAGTTTTCATAGATGGTCACTGGTGGGTTGTTGGCGACGCACTCGAAAATATTGGAAAAACCACCAAAAGACTGGGAGCCAACGCTTATCCGCATCTCTACGGCGGAACCTCATCAGGGCTCAGGGGAACTTCTCCTGATAAGTCGGGTTATGCACAACCAACAAAGGAAGTTGGACAACGATTCAAGGATTAACGAAAATCCCGGTTTCTGACCGGGTTTTCCCGGTCATCATTAACGTCTTTAAAAAACGAGGTTTTTTGCCTCGTTTTTTATTGCACCACCCACCCGGAAAAGTAACTTCATCGGCATGAAAGCAACACTGAGCTGCAGCAAGTTAAAGAAAATCTACAATAAACGAGCCGTTGTCAAAAGCTCATCCATTGAGGTGAAGCAGGGTGAGATCGTGGGGCTTCTCGGGCCGAACGGTGCAGGCAAAACAACAACATTCTACATGATTGTTGGACTGGTACGTCCAGACGGAGGCGACGTTTTTCTTGATGCAACAAATATTACCCGACTGCCCATGTACAAGCGGGCGCGCCTCGGTATTGGCTATCTTCCCCAGGAAGCCTCCGTGTTCCGAAATCTGACCGTCGAGGAGAACATTCTGGGCGTTCTCGAATTCACCACGCTCTCAAAAACGGAAAGAAAGGAGCGAGCCGACATGATGCTCGAAGAGCTGAACATCTCCCCTATCCGCAAAAGCATGGGCTATGCACTCTCGGGCGGTGAACGCCGCCGCACAGAAATAGCGAGAGCTTTGGCGCTTAACCCGAAATTTATTCTGCTTGACGAGCCCTTTGCCGGGGTTGACCCCATTGCTGTCGAAGATATCCAGCAGATCGTCAATGGACTTGCCAAACGCAACATCGGAGTGCTTATCACCGACCATAATGTCCACGAAACTCTTTCCATTACCAGTCACGCCTACCTGCTTTTTGACGGAAGCATCTTCATGCAGGGCACCTCGGAAGAGATCGCTGCCAATCCTGAGGTCAGAAAAATGTACCTCGGCGAAAAATTCACCCTCGAAAGGTATTAACCACACTCATAAATTGCATATTATGAAACTTTGAAGCAGATATTCCGTGTTCGATGTAGAGTAAGCGCATTGGAGGGCTTTAGATATTCTTGTTTGAAATTATAATGCCGACTGAAAGGCCGGAGGCAATGCAAGAATGAATATTCTTCTGATCTACCCCGAATTTCCCGACACCTTCTGGAGTTTCAAGCACGCCCTGAAGTTTGTGAACAAAAAGGCTTCCCTTCCGCCGCTTGGCCTTTTAACGATAGCCTCGATGCTTCCGGAAAGCTGGCTGAGGAGACTCGTCGATCTCAATGTCTCACCTCTTACCACCAAAGATATTGCATGGGCCGATATGGCGTTCATAAGCGCAATGGCCGTACAGCAGGAATCCGCCCGAAAGATAATTACCCTGTGCAACAAGGCTGGCCTGAAAGTAATTGCCGGAGGACCGCTCTTCACATCAGAGCACGAAGCTTTCCCGTTGGTCGATCATTTTGTGCTGAACGAAGCCGAACTTACCCTTCAGCCATTTCTCGATGACCTGAGTAAGGGAACACCAAAAAGAGTCTACTCGTCAGAACTCTTTGCTGATATTACCCGCACACCCATCCCGCAGTGGAATTTGCTCGACATAAATAAGTACGCATCAATGGCGCTGCAGTTTTCCAGAGGCTGCCCTTACCAATGCGATTTCTGCAACGTCACTGCGCTATTAGGCCATAAAATCCGCACAAAAACCAGCGCCCAGATTATTGCTGAACTGGAGGGAATACACCGGATGGGATGGCAGGACAGCATCTTTTTTGTCGATGACAACTTCATTGCCCACAAGAGTTACCTGAAAAAAGAGCTGCTTCCCCGGTTGATCGAATGGCAGAAAAAAAACAAAACAACGACCAAATTTTATACCGAATGCTCAATCAATCTTGCCGATGATCCAGAACTGATGGAGCTGATGTTCCAGGCAGGATTCTATCAGGTCTTTATCGGCATTGAGACACCTGAAAACACGGCACTTGAGGCCTGCGGCAAACAGCACAACACCTCAAGGGACATGCTCGGCAACATCAAAAGAATCCAGCAGGCAGGCATGGAAGTACAGGGCGGCTTTATCGTTGGTTTTGACAGCGACACACCATCGATTTTCCAGAAGCAGATTGAATTCATCCAGAAGAGCGGCATTGTCACGGCGATGGTCGGCATTCTTCAGGCGCTTCCCGGCACCAGACTGTACGAGCGGATGCAAAATGAGGGGCGACTGCTGCACAACTCCAGCGGTGACAATGCCGACAGCAATACCAATATCGTGCCAAAAATGGATATAGAAATTTTGCGCAGGGGATATACCGAGATGATGACGCAACTCTATACTCCAAAACAATACTATAAAAGAATCCGGACACTGTTGCTTGAATATCGGACACCGAAGTCCAAAGAGAGATTCCGCTTCAGTCATCTTATGGCTTTTTTGCGCTCAACGGTGCTGCTTGGCATGGTTGGCAGAGAACGGTTCCAGTACTGGAAGATGCTGATCTGGACCTTTTTTCACCGCCAGCGAGCTCTCCCTCATGCCATAACGCTGGCTATCTATGGACATCACTTCCGCAAGGTCTGCAAACTGCATTTGAAGGAAACGCAACGGGCGGCAGGATAGCATTTGTAATGCAGGCAGGGTATTGCCGACAACAAACTTTCTGATTACATCATGCTTCAATTAAAAAAAGCTGGAAGTCAGGCTCTTGAAAACCTCCGCTCAGAAGGGAGCTTTCCTCCTTCCTGGCAAAGCATGGAGGAACTTGAAACCAAAACCAACGACATTGTGTCGCGTTATCTTGATGAAAGATTCAAGGTGTCGAGAGAACTTGGGGGCGGCTCTCTTTTGACAGAACTGCTCGACAGGGTACTGCGCACTTCAGACACAGAATGTATGGACGACACCAAATTGTCTGAAGCCGAAAAGCTGGAACTGGTACTGGCGCTTGACCGGCAAAATCATAAAATGCAGCTCTATCCCCGATATGTCGAACTGCTTCTTTCCCTTCTTGAAGAAGTCACAACAGGTGAACAACAAAAGATGCGGGTACTGGAATTGGCAAGCGGTTCAGGAGGGTTGGCGCTGGCACTCGCCGAAGAGGCATTGCGAAAAAATCTGCCCATCTCTGTTACCGGTTCAGATATCGTGCCGAAATTTGTTGAGGCGGGCAACCGGCAGGCCACCGCAAAACAACTGCCAGTAAACTTTCAACTCCTCAATGCCTTCAACCTGCCACTCTTCCCTGAAGGTTCCTTTGACCTCATGGTCATCTCCCAGAGTCTCCACCACTTCACCCCCGGTCAACTCGCCATCATGATCGCCCAGGCAGCACAACAGACAAAAACAGCGTTTGTCGGTATTGATGGATACCGCAGCATTCTGCTCACTGGCGGCGTCCCCCTCATGGCAAGCATACAGTGTATTCCTTCATTTGCCCTTGACGGACTTATTTCGGCCCGAAAATTTTACAGCGAACTGGAGCTTGATCTTATTGCGGAGATTGCTACCGGTAAAAGAGATCATACCGTCACCTGCGACTGGCCGTTGAGTATTTTAACCATTCGGTTCGATGGAGGAAGCCCGAACTGAACTACATTCCATGACTATTCAAGAGTACATCGAGACCATCAACAGGCGATACAAGGCTGGCAATGCAACCGAGCACAGTTACCGTGGAGATCTGCAAAACCTGTTGAAAGCACTGGCGCCCCACGTCGAGGTCACCAACGAACCGCAGCGCATTGATTGCGGCGCTCCTGACTACATCCTGACCCGCAAGGGCATTCCCGTCGGCTACATCGAGGCAAAGGACATCGGCAAGTCGCTCGACAACAAGCTCTACCATGAGCAATTTGCCCGTTACCAAAGCTCTTTGCCAAACCTGATCATTACCGATTACCTCGAATTCCGGCTCTATCTGGAAGGCATCTGGTCGACCACCATTGTTCTTGCCGAAATACAGAATGGCAAAATTGTTGCCCGACCCGAGAACTTCAAGGCATTCACCGACCTGATTCAGGAATTCAGCCGATACAAAGGGCAAACTATCACCTCCGCATCGAAACTTTCAACGATGATGGCGGCAAAAGCCCGGTTACTGGCTGACGTGATTGAAAAAGCGCTCTCTACTACCGGTGAAGCGAGCGCAATGCTTCACGAAGCAAACAACAGTCTGAAAGAGCAGTTGGAGGGGTTCAAGGATGTGCTCATTCATGACATTACCCCAAAACAGTTTGCCGATATTTATGCGCAAACCATTGCTTATGGGATGTTTGCCGCCCGTTTGCACGACCCTACCCTGGAAGATTTCAACCGAAAAGAGGCGGCAGAACTGATTCCAAAGACAAATCCCTTTCTCCGCAAGCTCTTTCAGTACATCGCAGGCTACGATCTCGACAGCCGGATTGTCTGGATTGTTGATGCCCTGGCCGACCTCTTCAAAGCCACCGATGTCGCAGCCCTGCTCAAGGATTTCGGCAAAGCCACCCAGCAGCACGACCCCATCATCCATTTTTACGAAACCTTCCTTGCAGAATACGACCCGGCACTGCGCAAAAGCCGGGGTGTCTGGTACACGCCGGAACCGGTAGTCAACTTTATTGTCCGCGCCGTTGACGACATTCTCAAAACTGAGTTCGGCCTCAAGGATGGCCTTGCCGATACCAGCAAAACCACTGTTGACATCAAACGCGCAACAACCGACAAGCGCTCAAAAGATGGCTACACCACCCAGCAGATTGAGGTTCATAAAGTGCAGATGCTCGATCCGGCAACCGGCACAGGCACCTTTCTTGCGGAGATTATCAAGCACATCCATAAACAGTTTGCCGGGCAGGAGGGAGTCTGGAGCAACTACGTCGAGCATCACCTCATCCCGAGGCTGAACGGCTTTGAAATCCTGATGGCCTCCTACGCCATGGCCCACCTGAAGCTTGACCTGCTTCTTGCCGAGACCGGCTATAAACCAACCATTGAACAGCGCTTCCGCGTTTTCCTGACCAATTCGCTTGAAGAGCACCACCCTGAAACCGGCACACTCTTTGCCGGTTGGCTGTCGCAGGAGGCCAACGAAGCCAACTACATCAAACGGGATACACCGGTGATGGTGGTGTTGGGCAATCCGCCCTATAGCGGTCACTCTTCAAATAAAGGGGAATGGATTGAAAGGCTTCTGGAAGATTACAAGCAGGAGCCCGGCGGCGGCAAACTAAAGGAGAAAAATCCGAAATGGCTCAATGACGACTATGTGAAGTTCATCCGCTACGGGCAGCACTTTGTCGAAAAAAACGGCGACGGGATTCTCGCCTTCATCAACAACCACAGCTTTCTCGACAACCCCACCTTCAGGGGAATGCGATGGCATCTGCTCTCCACCTTTGACCGAATCTACATTCTTGATCTCCACGGCAACTCAAAGAAAAAGGAGACCTGCCCTGATGGTTCGCCCGACAAGAACGTCTTCGATATTCAGCAGGGCGTAAGCATCAATCTCTTTGTGAAAACCGGCAAAAAGAAAAAAGGGGAACTGGCCGAAGTGCTGCATTATGACCTTTATGGTGAGCGCGCCTTCAAATACGATTTCCTCTGGGCAAACAACCTTGCAACGGTTGACTTTACCGCTCTCGGCCTCTCTGCGCCGCAATATTTTTTTGTGCAGAAAGATTTGAACGGGTTGAAACAGTATAGTGAGGGCTTTGCAGTGCATGAGCTTTACCCAATCAATTCGGTGGGGATTGTAACGGCAAGAGACCACTTTGTGACAGACTTTTGTAAACCTGATCTCGAACGCCGTGTTCAGGAGTTCTTTTCTTCCGAAAAAGAAGAATTGATTAAAAAATATGAGCTTAAAGAAAACAGCTTATGGAAAATTGATAAAGTCAAGCAGCTTGCAAATGGTTATTCGCCTGATTTTATTCAGAAGATCTCTTATCGACCCTTTGATAACAGATTTTTGTATTACGATCCATTATTTATTGAGCGATCAAGAAAAGAGGTTATGATGCACTTCTTGAACGGAAAAAATATTGGATTGATGACTTGCCGACAATCCGCAGTTGAGACATGGGAACATATAGGGCTCACAAAACATATCGCCGATGATTCAAGAATATCGAATAGAACCAAAGAGCGGGGATATATTTTCCCGCTCTACCTCTATCCCGAATCAAGTAATCAGATTACCACCGATGGCCAGCAACTGCGCACCCCAAACCTCAACAAAGCAATTGTCGATGAAATTGCAACAGCACTCGGTTTAACCTTCACCCCGGAAAAAGAAGAAACCGCAGGAACCTTCGCCCCGATCGACATTCTCGACTACATCTACGCCGTGCTCCACAGCCCGAGCTACCGCGAGAAATACAAAGAGTTCCTGAAGATCGACTTCCCAAGAGTGCCATACCCGAAAGATCAGCAAACCTTCCGCCAACTCGTCGCTCTTGGCAGCGAACTGCGGCAACTCCACCTGCTCGAAAGCCCGACCGTTGACCAACGCTTGACCACCTATCCCGTCAGCGGCGATAACATGGTGGGCAAACTGCACTATCATGACGGGAAAGTGTACATCAACGAAACCCAGTATTTCGATGGTGTCCCATCAATCGCATGGGAATTCTACATCGGCGGCTACCAGCCCGCACAAAAATGGCTCAAAGACCGCAAAAGCCGCGAACTCAGCTTCGAGGATGTCCGCCATTACCAGCGCATCATCGTCGCACTTACCGAGACAGCAAGGATTATGGGGGAGATTGATGGGGTTGTTGTGGAATAAAGGTCCGTGTGTGCTTGTGTTACAAGAGGATAAAAACAGGCAACCTGTTCATATTGTTTGGGGAATCGCTCGAGGAAAAGAATCACCAGGAAGAAAAGATGAATACCAGAAAACATACAAAGTTTGTTCATGCAGGTAACTATGCTGCCGAAGTAGAAATTGAAATTATTGATTCTGAAGATGGCTGGGCGCCTTATATGAGTCTTGATGATGCGTTAAAACTCGACAGGGTAAGAGAGGCACTCCAGTCGGGTGATGTTGCGGCAGCCAGTACATACGCAAAAAAGGTCTATGCGTTATCGACTGTCGTGGCATAATTTTTTTGTGTCACACTGGTCGGCCATAAACTCTCCCTGTTGAAAAGCATGACCGTTTACCTTTGATTGACATAAGAGCGCAAAATCGGTGTTGGTTTACAAAAACTTTGCCGTTTAAACAGTTTTGCCATTCGTCCAAAGTTCATATTCACTGATATCAACGTCATCATTCCATGAAATGCCATAACCTCCCGGGTCAACCCGAACGCCGTTGAAAAATGCCGGAGTTTTCAGCAATTGAAACTCTGGCCTTGCAAGCAGTCTGCTGCAATCATACAGTTTTTCAGTGCCACACTCAAACGTCACCCTTAACAGCGTCTTCTCTCCGGTTTTTATCGCCGTAATTTTTGGTATCTGTTCCATCTTTATCCTACTCCAATCCTGGCAGTTGCATAAATTTCTGAGAATCCCACATCTCCTGAAGCTCTTTTTGATAATACTTTGCCCACTCTTTGACAAGCAATTGTGCCCTTCCTGGTAAATCTCCTTCAATCATCTACAGTGAGTCAATACCGAAAACAGCATTAAACTCACCATAGATTGCATGAAAATGAGCAACCCCATGCTCGTTCTGGATAAAGTACATCTTGATGATTATGCCGTAAAATCTCGCAATAACAGGCATAAACTGACCTCCTCATTGTTTCATTTAGCTGATAATTCTCAAGCTATAAGCATTTCTGGGATATAAATGTTCGGGGACGAACTGTTACTGCATAAATATCGCAAGTTTTTTGCCGTTTTCAAAGCATGGGTGTGCTCTTGCTCAGGGAGTGTTCAAATCAGCAAAACAACGCCTTTAATTGATCATAAAAAACGGTTTTTGATCCGGCGGGAAGTTGTCAAATTTTCAAAAAACACAGGTTTCCTTTCAGGCACTTAGTAGCCTATTGCCGGAGGATTAACAGGACAAACCATGCGCCAGCAAACGCAAGCGGTATAAGAGTCTCTGGGGTTATCCAAACACTCCATGGTGCCTTATCAGGATAAAATCCAGATATATCTGGTCCATCATAATCCCCAGGTTTGTGTTCTCGCCAAAATAAGCGGATTTTTTCGATCGCCAAGATAGGCGCAAAGATGGCAATGAAAACGAGCAGAGCCACGATCATGCCAAGTATTCCCAAGACTCCCACGAGAAGCCCGGAATCTGGTAATTTCCAGGCTAAGCCAACGCCAGCAAATAAAAAGCCTTGAAGTGTCGCCAACCAGGTAAGTCGACGGTGGAGTTGCTCGGCTTCACTACGTATCATGACTCGACAGATCTCAGCCATATCATAGCCTTTTTTGTCAACAGAATTCATTTCAGTTACGTCCTCATACGACAATGAGTTAGCATTAATCAGATACCTTTAAAATCGTAAAATAAACAGCATCTTTGCACTTGGCTCAATATTCGGCATTTCAATGTAATGCAAACGTAGTCGCTCTATATCCTGATCCATAATCTCTTTAATGCCTGGAGATAGAGAACAATCGTACGGATCATTAAAATTTGGGGGTGATCCAAAATAGATTATTTGTTCCTTCAGATTCTGAAGACTACGAGCAGTAAATGCTTCGTATTTAAAAATGCGAGACGGCTTAAGCATTAAGAGCACGAATAAATTCATCAACGGAAACTCCTGCTTGTTTCAGCAAACCAGCCAAAGTTCCTGTCTTAACTTCACGGTGGTCAGGCACAACACAACCTTGCGAGCCTCGGCGAAGAATAACATGACTTCCGCGCTGACGAATCACAATAAACCCGAGACGTTGCAAAGCGCGAATGACTTCAGACCCAGAAACAACGGGTAATTTAGGCATGCGCGGTCACTTGAAATGTTGTCAGCAAAGAACGCCCTGAATGAATCAGAGGAAACTCCTCCAGATACAATTCAGTTGCTTCCCGCAAATTCGCGAGGGACTCTTCAATGGTTTCACCCTGAGTTGTCGTCCCTGTTTCAGGATTGAACGCAACATAACCACCTTCAGTGGCGGGAGTTACTACAGCAGATAATTCCATAATTTTTCCTCTTTATTTGATATCAAGCACACACACCAAGCCTTGCTTGATCAGTTGCATGGTTATTTCATCAACTACGCCAAGTTGTTTTATAAAGCGCTCCCTGGAGATAGAACAAACTTGAAACGTATCGGCAGCAGAGACTTTTTGAAGTGCATTCTGCTTATCTGGAGATAGCTTAATCATCCATTGCGCATGGCTATATTGCTCTTTCCAATCGGTAATTGGAACAATGATTTTCAGAGGTAAAATACCGATTTCATTTTTGCTAACAATAATCGCAGGACGTGTTTTTTTGATTTCTAACCCGAACGCCGTTGAAAAATGCCGGAGTTTTAAGCAATTGAAACTCTGGCCTTGCAAGCGCTTTACCGTAATAATATCTCATCTTGACTCGCTAACCTTGCCTCTTTTTTTGGTCTGCTTGAGCACAACCATCCTTAGGCACAGCTCCTTGATGGTTTTGACGAAAAAATGTTTATACTTCGTGCAACGTACTGGAAACACAACGCTGGAAAAATAATCATGATAGCGATCAGCACAACAGAGTTACGCAAGAACCTCAAAAAATACCTGAACCTGGCAACCAGGGAAAAAGTTGTGGTTCGGTTTAACAAGGGTGAGACTGTTGAGATTGTGCCTGGGCAAAAAGTTACGGTGAAGGATGAATCCTTCGACAATTCCAGGTTGTTGGAGGTATTGAAGAGAGGTGAGGAAGATGTTGCTGCTGGCAGGTTTACTGAGATTAAAGACCCAAAAAATATATGGGCAAGTATACTGTAATACTGACACCAGAAGCAACGGATGAGTTGAGAATTTGGCATAAAATTGGAGATAAGTCTACCCTCAGAAAGATTGAAAAAATTTTACTTGAACTCTCAGAGCATCCAGCCACAGGTACAGGTACAGGTAAAGCTGAGCGAATGAAGGGCGATTTATCGGGGTATTGAAGAGTGAATAAGAAGGAGCGAATCATCTACAAAATTTTTGATTCAGTAGTAACCGTGCAGGTTCTTTCCCTCCGAGGTCATTATGGTGACTCATAGGAAATACATGAAATAATAATTGAACTTGTAAAAAGATAGTAACTCGTGATTTCTGGCTCTTCTTTGAAAAACCATTCGTCAAAATAACAAACCGTCTTTTATCCAGGAATCCCAATAGCCAGAACGCATTGGTTATCAACACCAGGCCGAGCTGGAGCTCGGCGTTCCCGGGTATAAGCTCAAAGATTGCGATACATCCTTACCGAATAACCTGTAATTCACGGAATTAGAAATATTGCTGTGCCGTTTGGCGCTGGCTCGTTATAATATTATCGGGAAATCAGGTTGCAAGAGAATACGTCATTAGCCAACCATTTGCCACCCCCCACTTTCTTGCGTATCTTCTAGTTCAATCCCATAAAATCTGAGCGTCCCCATGATAGCCGAACACCTTCTTTTTCAATCTGATGGAGGATTTATTCGCATCCCGATCTGGGGCCACATCCCCCTCAGCGGGCCGCTGAAAAAAATTTTGTCGCACCCTTCGTTCCTTCGCCTCAAGGGGATTCGGCAGCTCTCATTCTCGCAGCAGGTCTACCCCGGGGCAACACACACTCGATTTGAGCACTCGATCGGGGTCTATCATCTGATGAAGCTGATTTTGCAGCGCATGTTGACCAACCCTCTGGCCCAGAGCCTTCAGGATGAGCAGTTCCGGTTTGATGACCACAACTGCCGGGTGCTGCTGTCGGCTTCTCTCCTGCACGATATTGGCCACTTTCCCCATGCCCACATTATTGAGGAGCAAATTCCCCAGTTCGGCAATGTCCCAGTCTTCTCGCATCATGAGGAGCTTTGTCGTCACTTTATCTACGAACAACAGCCTGGAGTTCCGACAATTGCGGATATTCTGCATGATGAATGGAAGGTATCGCCTGAATCGGTTATTGAACTGATTGTGGGCAAAACACGCTTCAGCAAGCTCATCAGCGGCACGCTTGACCCTGACAAGATGGACTATCTCATGCGTGACGCGCATCACTGCAATATTCCTTACGGGAGCATTGATATTGAGCGACTGATTGAATCGTTTGTGCCCGACCCGCAGCGTGAGCGGTTTGCCATCACGGAAAAGGGTATTGCGCCGTTGGAGAGCCTGATGTTTGCGAAGTACATGATGATGCGCAATGTCTACTGGCACCATACCAGCCGGGCTCTCTCGGCCATGCTCCGCAGGCTGTTACAGGATATTGCCAATGAAGGGATGCTCTCGCCAGAAGCATTGCGTGAGCTTTTTTACGGTAATGCCGATGACCGGGTGCTGCATGAACTGAAACAACTGCTGCCGGGGAAGAATCATCCAGTCTCTGCCCTGCTTGACGATATCCTCATGCGACGGGTCTACAAAAGAGCAATAACGGTACAACCCTATCTGAGCGACTCCTCCAAAGAGGATGAGCGGTGGTTTGTCTATAACAGCGACAACAAGATGCGCCGCAAGATGGAGCTGGAGATCTGTGAGTTTCTCAACAAGCGCTACCATCTCGGGCTGCATGGTCATGAGGTGCTGATTGATCCGCCTTCGAAAAAGGATATTTTCGATTACGCCGACCTCAAAGAGCTTCGGGTCTACCCGACACGCTCGGAGCACATCCACTACGCCATGCAGTGTACGTCAGAGTATGTCCGGTTTGATGATCTGAATGAGTCGGTCTTTCAGTCAGACTTTATTCTCGCCTTTGAGCGGTACACCAAAAAGTTCAGGCTGCTCTGCCGCCCCGATCTGGTTGAACGCATTGTGGAGTCACGCGAAGCAATTATGTGCCTGATGGCCAATGATCTTGACCTGTTTCGATAACATATTACACATTCAGCTCGTTAGCTGAAATATCAACCACCTTGCAATTTCAGTTGCAGACGCGGGCAATGAAATCTTCATTAAGAACACCATGACCAGCATTGAAGCAGTCGAGCATAAAAAGGAACTACACGGGCTTTGCAGTTCATGCGGCCTCTGTTCCATTCAGGCATGGCAGGTTGAACAAAGCATCAAAAGCTGTGTTTTTAAAAATGGATGGCTCGGTGAGAGGGAGAAAAAGTTGTTCGGCAGGGAACGACGTCTTGATGATCCGGTAGAAATGCGTTTTGGCATGACGATCGACCGCTTTACCGCTCAACTGAAGAACCCCGTACCCGGTTCGCAGTGGAGCGGCATCATTACCCGAATGGCCATGAGAGCTTTTGAAGAGAAGCTTGTGGACGGAGTTGTGTCGCTGCAGCACACACCTGGCCACCATTTTTTCTCTCAACCAGTCCTGGCCCAAAATCTGGATGAGATCCATGCGACACGAGGCAATAAACCGGTGCTCTCCCCTGTTTTATACTCTCTGGAAAGCGCATATCGTCAAGGATTGAAAAAAGTCCTTGTCATCGGAGCCGCATGTCATTTGCACACCCTTCGGGATTTTCAGGAGCGCTTTGATTACCTCAGGGAGATGGAGATCCTGACCATCGGGATTCCCTGCGTCGATAATGTCGCTCGCTCAAAATGGCCGTGGATTCTGGAACGAATGTCGCAATCGCCCGATACCGCCTGCTTTATGGAGTTTATGCAGGATTTCAGGATTCACATCAAGCACAAAAACGGCCGCATTGAAAAAGTTCCTTTCTTCAGCCTTCCGGAAGAACTCTCTAACCCCGCTATTTTTCCCTCAGCCTGTATGAGCTGTTTTGATTATCTCAACAGTCTGGCCGACATTACCGTGGGCTATATCGGGGCAGAACTGCTACCGGAACAAAAGAGACAGTGGATTCTGGTACGGACTGAAACAGGGCGCAAACTGCTGAAACTTATCGAGGCTGAACTTGAACGTTTTCCTGAAACAGGCAAATGGGAGTGCCACTCGTTTGTCCAGAACACCACGAAACGCATCATCGAAAGCATGAAGCCAGAGGAAAAAGAATACTCTTCAAAAAGCAGGATTCCCCTCTGGCTTGGCCATATCCTTGCCGGTCTGCTTGGCATAATAGGGCCGAAAGGGATTGGGTTTGCCCACTATTCGGTTGATTTTCATCTGATCAGGCATTACTACTACGTCAAATTCCGTCACCCGGAATTGCTGGAAAAGCTGGTTCCCCGGCATGTCAGGGTTATCCTTGAAGAATACTCGCTTCCCCTTTGAAAGAAGAGAATTTCAGGAAAAGAAGTTCCGTCTCCTGAACGGCGCCATAAGGAGCTTGCCAGCCATTCTTGGTTTGGTAAGCCATCGTATTCTTGGAGATTGAGCGGTCGCAGCAAGCATTTTTTCGGTAAGAAAAGCGGCAACAGTCGCAACATCATCAGCCATGATATTGAAAAATTGCTGTTTTTTGAGGCTTTCCGGAGAACCGTCACTGACCGTACGGCGAAGCATGTCGGTCACCACCATCCCGGGACTGATCGTTCCTATCTGCACTGCAGTACCGCGAGCCTCATGGGCAAAAGAGCGGGTAAAATAGCTGAGCGCACTTTTGGTTGTGCCGTAAATGGTCATACCATCAAGCATAAAGCCGTCACTGCCAAGCCCCTCCATATTGAAAATCTTCCCCCCGCCCTGCTCTTTCATGCGCTGGAAAGGAATAATCGTGCCCGACACCACCCCGTCAAGATTGACCTTCAGTACCTGGCTGAGTTCGTTAGAGTCAACCTCCCATGCGTTGCGCATCTCATGGCCAATACCCGCATTATTGATCCAGATATCAACACGCCCAAAATGGCTGACCGCCTCGTCATAGAGGTAAATAATTCCTTCCCTGCTGCTGATATCGGCAGAAACAGCGCTCAGACGTTCACGATAACCCTGAAGCCGCTCTGTGGCTTTAAGGGTACTTTCAGGAGAGCTGCCGTTAAGCACCACGTTAAACCCTCTCTCAAGAAAGCGACAGGCAAGGCCAAAGCCTATGCCCCTGCTGCTGCCGGTTATGACGACTGTTTTTGCCATGTTACTCTTGCTCTTTCATGAACTTTTTCGGGAAAAATCAGGTAAACTGCTTCCAGTTTATAGCAGTGTGAACGACAACACCAAGAACAAAGATAAAGCTCAACCACACCTGCACTGGCTGAGTCATCCCCATGAAGACAGTCAAGAAAATCAGAAGTCCCGCAATGACAGAAAGAATAAATGCCCCAATTGCAAGCGGAGTTAGACGAAATTTAGAGTTAGTGTTCATCATAGCAGTGATTAAGAATAATGAAAAAATCTACAGTGCTGTTTCAACCGAATCTTTTCGATTGATTGTAAACAAAGTACATTCAGAATTCTTAAATGCTGATAAATGAACACTTAAATGTTGCTTAAAAAAACAAGCGAACGCTGAGTTTTATGATACAACTATTTTTACGGCTTCGGCTTGCCCAGATAGCGCAGTTTGGCGGTATCGAAGCCGAGTGTTCCCGCTTTGGCCACAAGCGCCTTGAGTTGAGCCTGCTCCATGACCGAATCTTTCGACAAAATCCAGAAATATGATTTGTCGCGACCGCACACCATCGCCCAGCGATACCCGGGCCTGTCGAGATCAATCACATTGTAGCTTGCATAAAAAGGGCCGAAAAAGGAGACTTTCAGGGCACCCTGAGTCGTCTTTTTATCATCGAGAAAAACACCGCGCCCCTGAATAGTTTTCCACTCCTGTTTTTTCAGGTCGTACCCTTTGTTCAGCACTTTGACACTGCCATCCGGGGCAAGCGAGTAGGTGGCCGACACCGGATCAAGCTCCTTTTCAAACCGGTTATCGAGACGAACGATTTCATGCCATGTCCCGAGATAACGATCAAGAGAAAAATCCTCAACAACCGTGACTCCCTGAGGGATACCGGTACATCCTGCAAGCAGGAGAAAACAGAGGAACAAAAGTTTTTTCATGTGAACGGCTCCGATTATGATTGTTGAAAAAAATTTCCTTTTCAAGCTTCGCGTCCGGTACTCTATTAAACCTTTTCATGAAACAGTTTCATTGGAAATAAAATTGACATTCTCGCCATTATCTTTGTTATATCGAAAAAAATAACGGTATCTGTGCCAATTTTTGTCTGAAAAATACCAACAGCAACATTAAGCTTGATTGCATCGCAAAGATCGTAAAAAGATAAAAAAAAGGAAAAGAGCATTCCCCACTTTATCCTTATATTACGTAAACCAAAACATCATTGCACTATGGAACAACAACAGGACAAGTTTTACAAGGGGCTTTTTTTCGGAGCCGCACTGGGCGCTGCAGTCGGGACTATTATGGGGTTGCTTTTTGCTCCCTACAAGGGGAGAGAGACGCAGCAGATTATTTCCGGCAAGGTCAAAAGTATGCTCGACAAGGCCAATGATTTTTACGAGAGCAGTGAACATGACGGCGTCTACAGCAATGAGGCGAAAACCCGCTCTCAGGAGATCATCAACACCGCTCGTGACGAAGCAAAAAAAATTTTGAACGAGGCAAACAATATTATCCGGGATATCAAAGGGTATCCGAAAACCAAGGAAAACTGATTGATGCTGACACACCTCCAGGCGAACACCGCAACGAGTGGCGTTGAAAAACATGCCATACTCTTTTTGCACGCCTTTCCGCTCTCGGCCGCTATGTGGCAGCCGCAGATTGAGGTGCTCGGCAAGGCTGGATGTACCGTCATAGCCCCTAACTCTTTTGGTATTGACGGGTCTGAGGAAAAAGAGGGATGGACGTTTACCGAGTATGCCCATAAGCTTGCGTCACTTCTTGATTCATTGAAGATTGAGAATGCAACGGTCGTGGGCCTTTCGATGGGTGGATATCAGGCTTTTGAATTTTACCGGCTCTATCCCGGCAAAACGGCGTCGCTGGTACTCTGCGACACCCGTGCAGAAGCTGATGCTCCCGCTGCGCGATCGGCAAGAGAGGAGTTCATCAGCGCAGTGGAAAGAAAAGGTGCAGGAGAGGCTGCGGGACGCATGATACCGAACTACTTTACTGAAAACGCCTCTACCATGAGGCCAGACCTGGCTGCACAGGCTGAAGCCATGATCATCAAGCAGTCTCCAGCGGTCATCAACGCTGCCATGCGGGCAATCATGACGCGTTCTGATGCAACGTCACTTCTCTCCGCTATTTATTGCCCGGTACTGGTGCTGAACGGAGAGGAAGACAAGCTCACCACAAAGGATACGGCTGAAAGCATTCATGCCCTGATACCGGGTTCACAGCTCCGGTTGCTGGCTGGAGCCGGTCATATTTCGAACATGGAGCAGCCTGAAGCGTTCAACCGTGCGCTGCTTGACCATCTTGTCACACTTCCAGACTATCAAGCAGTTCAAAAAAGTTAGGGAACGAGACACCAACCACATCGATATCGGTAATGTCAATCGCGCATCCTGTTGCTTTGCTGGCAATGGCAAAGCTCATGGCAATCCTGTGGTCGTCAAAACTGTCCACCACGACGGTGGTTGATGGGGTCATCTTGCGCCCTTTGACCACAAAACCATCAGGATATTGCTCGCATTCAAAACCAAGCCGCTGAAGGTTAACGACAAGCGCGTCAATCCTGTCGCTCTCTTTCGTTCTCAGCTCTGCGGCGTTATGCAGTTCAAACCGGCCTGAGGCAAAGGCTGAAAGCACGGCCAGCATCGGTATTTCATCAATGATAAAGGCAACGAGCTGCGGATCGCTGATGGCGAGAGGCTCAAGCCCCACTTTGTTCTGCACAAGAATGTCGCCGATGGTTTCGCCTCCAATCACTCGCTGATTTTCTATGGATAACCCTGCCCCGGCTTCTGAAAGAATACCGAGAAATGCCGCTCTGGTAGGGTTGAGGCAGACATCCCGGATGATGATTTCTGAACCTCGGGCAAGCAGACCAAGCGCGACAATAAAACATGCCGCAGAGGGATCGGCTGGAATAAAGAAGGGCTTTGCGGCAACAGCTTTTCTGCCGGGCACCACAATGACCCTTTCGCCGTTGCATTCGATGCTCTCAAGCCCGAGCATCACTTCGGTATGGTCACGCGAGAGTAAGGGTTCGATTATTCTCGTTTCACCTTCAGCATGAAGGGCGGCAAACGCCACGAGTGACTTCACCTGCGCTGAAGGAACTGGCAGCCGATACTCAATAGCCTTGAGCTCTTTTGTTCCCTTGATCAAAATTGGTGCGGTTCCTGAAGCGGAAAGTTCAATTGTGGCACCCATAAAGCGCAACGGATCGGCAACCCGTTTCATGGGGCGCTTCATCAGGGAACTGTCGCCGATCAACTCGCTCGAAAAGGGCTGAGCAGCAAGAATTCCGGCAAACATGCGCATGGTGCTGCCTGAATTGTTGCACATCAACGGAGCCGATGGAGGCTGAAAGCTCCATAATCCTTGTGACTCAATAATTACCCGCTTGATGCAGCGACCATAAGCACCGTCTGCCTCTTCCTGCCGAAGCGTTATCCCTGCATCTTTCAGGACACCGAGGGTTGACTGATTGTCAAATCCTCTGGAAAAGTTTGTTATCTCTGTTGTGCCTTCCGACAAGGCGCCAATGAGGGCGGCCCGATGGGAGATCGACTTGTCGGGCGGCAATGCTGTAATTTCACCTTTGAAAACTCTCATGAGTCAGTGGATTGGTGTTGACAAAAAAAAAGCAACTCCCGTAAAGGAGCTGCCTTGCTTAACTTTTCAGATCATCATGATCATGAATTGCGTTCTTCGTTTGCCCGCTGGGCTCTCCGTCTGCTTCTTGAGCGTTTCAAACGGCCATCCACTGAAGGTTTAACAAAGTATGCGTTTGCACGAAACTCCTTTAAAATACCTGCACGCTCGTACTTCTTCTTGAAGCGCTTCAGCATTTTATCGATTGATTCATTATCATTTATCTGCACACTGACCAATGTAATTCACCCCCTTTTAAAAGATCAACAATCTTCAGACTTAACGTCTTAGTTTAAGTTTAATAATATCAGTAACGCTTTCCGAATGTTTTCCATTTGCAGCATTAATCTGCACGTTTTCGAGAAGCTGTTTTCTGCCGCTTTTACAGAATTCTACAATAATGATAAAGGCGCCACTGCCAGTCGCCTGTTTTTCCCTGACTACTCCAACTTCGCCGAGAGCCTGATGATAGAGTGCATCGCCTTTGGCATAAATACCATGCGGAGAATAGACCTGACACTCTTCAGCATTCAGTTCACCAGGACTGACTTCCCGGTCAATCTGTATCTGCCACTCTTTGAGAAGGTAAACCTGTTGACACTCGGAACAACGAATCCAGTACTGATTTTCGGCCGCTGGCTGAACATTGACCGCACCATTCTTACCCTCTTTTTGCTTTTTAACCGGAGATGAGGTTAAAAAATCGTCATATTTCGGCTTATCACTCGGCATCCATTCGCCGACAAACACTTTCTCAGTAATCTGACCGCATCCTTCACAGAAGCAAGCCTTGATCTTACCCTCCAAAATAAACTGCCTTTTTTTGGACTCTACCTTCATATAATACTGGCTGGTTGTTAACTCGGCTCAAAGTCGTCAGGATCTTCACTGTTTTTCTCCAGCTTCATGGCGCAATATAGTGCATGGTGCCTGAAAAAAAAGAATGTTCTTAACTTGCTTAATTATAGTAAATCCATCCAAAAAAACAACCAGATAATGTAATGAGGCTTATTTATGGGTCAAGGCATCGATAAGATCAGATTTTGTAATTAGTTGAAGTCTTCCATCCGACATATTTATCAGTACGCCGGATGCGTTTTGCTGCAATTTCGCAGATAATTCGGAAATTGTGGCATCCAGAGTACAGACAGGAAATGGTTTCTCCATGAATCCGACAACCTTTGCATTCATCGCATCATCGTTTTCAATAAGTATGGACAGAATCTTGTTTTCGCTGATACTCCCGATCGGAGCGTTATAGGAGACAATCGGAAGCTGGGAAACATCGTTCTGCTTCATCATTTCAAACACCTCCGCAAGCGTATGTTCCGGCCAGGCAAAAATCAGATCCCGACGCGCTTTCAACTGGAGAATATCCTCTGCGGTAATCTGCTCAAGTGCCGATTTCGCTTTCCGGTAAAAGCCCCGTTTCCGCATCCAGTCATCCCGGTACATCTTGCTGAGATAGTAACCCCCGAAATCATTCATCACCACAACAACACAGTCATTCTCCCCATACCCCGCAGAAGCCTGAAGGGCTGCGGCCATCACCGCACCCGATGCTCCACCGGCAAAAACAGCTTCCATCCGCAAGAGTTCCCTGCCGCAGTTGAATGCCTCATAATCGCTTACCTGCATCACTTCATCGATAACCGACGGATCCCAAAAAACGGAAGCCTGTTGAGAACCTATTTCTTCAAGTTCTGAAAATGCCGGAGCTCCCGGTTTTCCATCTTTGAAAAGGCCTGCATATATTGAACCCTGCGACTCAACGCCGACAATACGGATCGCGGAATTCTGTGCTTTCAGAAAGCGACCGATCCCGAAAACCATTGCGCCGGAACCCATAGGCACAAACACATGAGTAACCCGCCCATCCGTCTGGCGAAAAATTTCACTACCTGTTGCATCGCTGTGAACCTGAAGGCTGAGAGGATTCTCATACATTCCGGTAAAAAATGCGTTAGGAATGCTCTTCACCAGACTTTCGGCCACATTCATGCAACTGCGTTGCTCTCCGGGCAAAGCATCCGAAGGGGTGATAACCAGTTCGGCACCAATGGCCCGCAGCATATCCTGTTTTTCCCGCGATATTTTATCGGGGACAGCCAGAAGCAGCTTGTAGCCTCGACTCACACTGGCCATTGCCAGAGCGATACCGCTATTGCCGAAGCTCCAGTCCACAAGAGTCATGCCCGGATGAATCAGATGACGCTCTTCAGCATCTTTGACAATGGCACACGCCACCCGGTAATAGTGCGACCAGGCGGGATTCATGTACTCAAGTTTCGCCATGACCTTTGGCTTGATATGGCGGGTCATCTGTTTGACAAGAACCAGAGGCGTTTCTGCTGGAAGCCCGAAGATATCGTGGTTCGGCATGATAGTAACTGAAAAATGAATTAAAGTGACAAGAAACCCTCGTCACATTCAACGGAAAATATACATTAATTGATTAATTCATGACACCAGAGAAATAAGCGCATTTCATGTTTGAAAATCAGGAACAAAATATGTTTTTTTTGATGGACGTTCCAACTGTCGAAAAACGCACCGCTCAAATCTCTTTAGACAATAAAACTTTTAACAGCAAAACGGCACGCGCGTTATGGACGAAAACACAGCAGGCTTTTCGACCAGGGAAATTCCTGCAGAAAATATGACCGAGGCTCGTATCTCTTTGGAGCACCTTGTCTGGAATACACGCCAGATTCGTGAAAGAATTAACGGGAAGGCGCGTATCATGGGCATCGTCAAGGCAAATGGCTATGGCCATAACGTCCACAAGGTAGCCGGAGCACTTGAAGCTTCAGGAGTCAGTGATTTTGGTGTGGCAAACATCCATGAAGCTCTTGAGCTGAAAACCGGCGGTGCTCTTAAAAAATCGGCAACGATTCTGGCCTTTTCCTCTCCGCTGGCCTCCCATATTGAATATTTTCTGAGGTACGGGATCGACATGACCCTCTGCGACAGCGAAACGCTTCATGCCGCCGGGGAAATTGCTGCCGCGCATAATAAAACACTTGCTGTTCAGGTCAAAGTCGATACTGGTATGGGTCGGCTCGGCATCTTACCGTCATCAGCGATGGAGCTTCTCAGAGAAATCGATCGCTCACCCTTCCTTGAACTTACCGGTATCTATACCCACTTTGCCGAAAGTGCAACACCTCGGGGGTTCACCCATCAACAGCTTTCGGCATTCAGGAATTTGACCGCAGAATATGAACACACTTCAGGCCGGACGGTCAGCAAACACGCGGCCAACAGCGGGGCAATCCTTTCGGCTGAAGAGTCGTGGCTTGATATGGTCAGGCCCGGCATTCTACTTTACGGTTACCATCCCGCAAAAAACACCTCTTGCCGACTTGCGGTAAAACCGGTGATGCAGGTCGAGTCTACAGTGATTTTTATCAAACCTGTAACGGCTGGAACCACCGTCAGCTATAACCGAACCTGGAAAGCTCCGGAAGCAAGCTCTATTGCAACCATAGCCGCAGGATACGCAGACGGTTATTCAAGAGCCCTGTCCGGCCGGGCAACAGTGATGATCAATGGAAAATCTTACCCGCAGGTCGGCACGGTCACGATGGACCAGATCATGGTTGACCTCGGCACAAAGCACGATGTCAAAAAAGGAGACAAAGCAATTCTCTTTGGATGGGAAGGGCTTTCAGCCGAAGAGATTGCTGATATTACCGGCACCATCAGCTACGAAACGCTCTGTTCGGTCTCTTCCAGAGTTAAACGGATCTTTGTATGAAGCTCTTCGAAAAACTGGCCGTCAAACTCAGTTTGACCAAAGCAGAAATAACACTGGTCTCTGCTCTGCTTGGATTTTTGGTGCTTGGTGGAGTCCTTAAAAACATCCGTTCAGTAGAAAAGGCAGAGACGCTTGTCAAAAAAGTCGAAACCGCCCGATATCGTGAAGAGGAGGTCGACAGCCTTCTTGCCCTTGCTTCTGTGGCTCAGGCTACGGTCAAAGAGGATGTCATGCGGGGTGCGGAAACAGGGGAAGAGAAACCTGAAACTCAAAAGAGAGCATCACAACACTCGTCAGAAAAAAAGCTCTTTAATGGAACCCTCTCTTTCAATAAAGCGAGCAAAGGGCAGTTGCAGAAGATTCCCGGAGTCGGCCCGGTCATGGCCGAACGACTGATTACCTTCAGAACCGCAAAAGGGGGAAAAGTGCACGACTTCCAGGAGTTTCTTGAGGTCAAGGGGGTAGGCGAAAAAAAGCTCGAATTTCTTAAAAAATATTTCACCCTCGAATAATGGATCACCGAGCGAGCAAGAGCATTATCGCCTGCATCATCGACCATACAGAATCGGCTGTTGTCCGGCTTAAAACATCCGGCAGTAACGGGTACACCCTTTCTGGCTGTAAAACGCTGCCTCTTGGCCTCCAGAGCCTTGCATCAGGTCATGAGAAGCGTCTTCTCGGCAAGCTGAAAAGCTTCTGCGGCGCATGGAAGGATGAGGAGCTTGCGCTCTGTGTCGGCACGGAGAGCTTGCTGCCCCTCCCTGCATGCTTTCCCGAAGATGCAACCCCGGAGGAGTCACGAGCATATTGCCGCATTGAGGCGGAGTACTTTTTGAACAAACCCGAAGAGTATGGTTACGACATTGTCAGGTATGCCAATGGTCATGCAACAGATAATAACAGGCTTCTGCTTTTCTACCCTGCTGAACCATGCAGCAGGGTAGAAACATACTTGTCTGATGAGCACCAGATACTTTTCGCGGGTACAGCGCACCTCCCTCTTGTCTATCTGTCGAAATTTACGGAGGAGCCGCAGGTTCTCCTTGAACTTGAGAACAGCTCTGTACTTTTGACTATAGCGCACCATGGAACTCTGGAAAAGTTCTCTTTTCATCGGGTAAATAACCGTGAAGAGGCTGAATATTTCACGATGAACAAGCTGATGGAGAATCCGATCTGCCGACAAACAGCGGTGCAGGTAACTGGTACAAGAGCTGACAAGGCCATGATGTCGCTGATCGGTGCAGAAACATCCTCTCCCCTGAAGCCGCTCAGCATACCGCCATCACTGTCGATCAGTAATCCCCAACAATTGAACACCTCGACGCCAGCGGTGGTTAAAGCCATCAGCGCGGCGGTGATGGCGCTGGAGCAGCTTTGAGCGGTGGGTTAGACGACCCTGCCACAAAAGAGCCGTCAGCGCAACACTGACAGCTCTTTCAGAAAAAAACAAGAATCCTATAAATTCTTCGCCACAATAACCTCGGCAATCTGCACCGCATTGGTGGCGGCGCCTTTGCGCAGATTATCTGCCACAATCCACATATTCAGCGTCTGCGGATGCCAGTAATCGCGACGAACTCGCCCGACAAAGACCTCGTCGCGCTCGTAGGAGGTCAGCGGCATGGGATAGAGGCGCGCCGACGGATCATCCTGCAGGATAATGCCCGGTGAAGTACGAAGAAGCTCGCGGACTTCGTCGATGTCGAAATCTTTTGCCAGTTCAATGTTGAGCGACTCGCCGTGGCCACCATAAACAGGAATGCGGACCGTCGTGGGAGAGACGCTGATGGCATCATCGCCCATGATTTTTTTGGTCTCGTTCACCATCTTCATCTCCTCCTTGGTGTAGCCGTTCTCCGTAAACGCATCAATCTGCGGCACAGCATTGAAGGCTATCTGGTGAAAATGGGTAAACTGCTCCTGTTCATCACCGGCAAGCTCGCTTTCGAGGGCGTCGCGCCCTGCCTTGCCTTTGCCAGTCACTGACTGATAGGTCGAAACAACCACTCTCTTGATGCCGAAGTGGTCGTACAATGGTTTGAGCACCACGACCATCTGAATGGTCGAACAGTTGGGGTTGGCAATAATCGACTCTGGTGTGCCATCCGCTTTAAAAATGTCTCCGGGATTGACTTCCGGCACAACCAGAGGAACATCAGTATCCATCCGGAACGCCGAAGAGTTGTCGATCACAATGGCCCCTTCGGCGGCAGCAATCGGAGCCCACTCTCTACTGGCTGTTGCTCCAGCGGAAAAGAGTGCAATATCGACACCACGGAACACTTCGGCAGATGGTTCACGGATAATATACTCCTTGCCATTGAAGGTCACAGACTGACCGGCGCTTCTTGCTGAAGCAATAGGAACAAAGTCAGTTACCGGAAAATTTCTCTCTTCCAGAACCTTGATCATGGTGCGGCCAACCAGACCAGTTGCGCCAAGTACCGCTACCCGACAGCGAAAATCCGAACTGCTCATAACTTGTTTTATGGTTTTAACTTAATAATTCAGTACCAGTTTATCTGAATGGTCATTCAAACTCTCTGTATCGTCATAAATCTTTCCTTCCCGTGCATATCCCTCACACTCAGCTTCGTAGTCGAGAAGAATCTGGATAACCTGCTCCCACCCATCCTCACGCACCAGCTTGTTGCGCACCCGCGAGACCATCGGCAGCGCCTTCAGGTAGGTGGAATAGTGACGACGCATCTCAAGATTTCCGTACTTCTCCCCTTTGAACTGCACAGAGAGGGTCAGGTGATCGATCGCGGCATGTATCCTTTGCCGAAAATCGGGCATCGGCATCGGCTCGCCGGTTTTAATAAGCTGCTTTGCCTGTTCAAAGATAAAGGGGTTGCCTATGGCGCCACGGCCAATCATCACACCATCCGCTCCGGTCTCGGCAAACATTGCCACAGCATCTTCGGCTGACCAGATATCACCATTGGCGATAATCGGTATCCGCGCCTTCTCCTTCGTGGCACGAATCCAGCTCCAGTCGGCCTTTCCCTTGTACATCTGGCTCCGCGTGCGCCCATGCAGGGCCAACGCCTGAATACCGGCATCCTCAAGTCGGGGAAGAATATCAAGAATATTGATCGATTCAAGATCCCAGCCAATTCTTGTTTTGGCTGTCACCGGAATTTTTACCGCGTTGACAACCGCTTCGGAAATCTGCGCCATCTTCTCCGGCTCCCTCAGCAGCGCCGCTCCTGCACCTTTGCCTGCAACCTTTTTGGTCGGGCATCCGAAATTAATATCGAGATAGTCAGGGCCATACTCCTCAGCAATGACGGCAGCCTCAACCATCGATTCCACACTGTTGCCAAAAATCTGGATGGCAAAGGGCCTCTCAACAGGATCTGTCTTCAGCTTGCGCAAGGACTTTTCAACACCTCTGCGCAGGGCTTCTGCGCTGATAAACTCGGTATAGACAATATCGGCCCCATGGCGCTTGCAGAGTTGCCTGAAAGCCCTGTCAGTCACATCTTCCATCGGGGCAAGAATAACAGGGCGATCTATATCAAGTATTCCGATTTTCATTCCGACCCGGTAATAATCTCCGCTGGTCCGATCATCAACTCCTTGACCTGCGCATGAATCTTTTTATAGAGCAGAGGATCTTCACGAAGGGCTTTTTTCACCGTTTCACGCCCCTGCCCAAGTTTTTCCTGACCATAACTGAACCATGAACCGGCCTTTTTGATCACCCCGAATTCAACACCGAGATCAATAAGCTCACCTATTGCTGAAATACCTTCTCCGTAAAGAATATCAAACTCGGCAGTCTTGAAGGGAGGCGCCACCTTGTTCTTGACAACCTTGACTCTGGTGCGGTTTCCGGTACTCTCATCACCATCCTTGATCTGGGCAATTTTACGAATATCGAGACGTACTGAGGCATAAAACTTCAGGGCCTTGCCGCCGGTCGTTGTTTCCGGGCTGCCATACATGACTCCGATTTTATCGCGAAGCTGGTTGATGAAAATACAGACGGCGCACGATTTTGAGATAGCGCCGGTGAGTTTACGCAGTGCCTGACTCATAAGCCTGGCCTGCAATCCCATGACACTGTCGCCCATCTCTCCCTCAAGCTCTGCCTGCGGCACCAGAGCCGCAACGGAATCAACCACAACAACATCAATGGCGCCACTGCGAACCAGCGTCTCGACAATGGAAAGCGCCTGTTCGCCTGATTCCGGCTGGCTGATGAGGAGAGCGTTGATGTCAACACCGAGCTTGCGGGCATACGTTGGGTCAAAGGCATGTTCGGCATCGACAATAGCCGCTATGCCACCCTCTTTCTGTGCTTCAGCAATAACATGTAAAGCAAGGGTTGTTTTGCCCGAAGATTCCGGGCCGTAAATTTCAGTAACCCTTCCTCGCGGCAACCCGCCAACGCCGAGTGCAAAATCAAGCGCCATCGATCCTGTCGAGATCGACTGCACCGTCAGCCCCGCCGAACCATCTCCCATCCGCATGATAGCTCCCTTGCCGAACTGTTTTTCGAGGGCTTCGACCGCCAAATTAAGTTGTTTAAGCTTTGCCGGATCAACAACGACTGAACTTTGTTCTGTTTTCTGAGTATCCATAATTAATAAAGCATGATAAAATTGGAGAAAACGGAATCTTTTCAGGTTATAATGCTCTTGAGCGTTTCAGGAAGATCCCGGTAACGCAAGCTCAACTCCTGAACAGACCTCATGTTACTGTATGCAAGCTTCCTTGAAGATATTCGTAAGCTTTCCAGGCTGATAAAAGAGGGACGGTTCGACAGCATCGACCAGCATTCACCGCCGAGGCCGGCAAGCATCCCAAGGCCATTCGGAACCATAAATGTTTGTCCAGTGCGACTGCCTTCAAAACTCTTGATACGAGAGACAAGCTCCCGGAAAGTAAGGTTATGACCGACAACAATATAACGTTCCCCTGAACGGCCCTTTTCCAACGCAGCAATATGCGCATCGGCGACATCCCGAACATCAACAAAGCCAGTGCTTCCTGAAGGAAAAATCGGCAATCTGCCTTGATAAATCAACCGCAGTAGTTCGTTCGAAGAACTGACCGATGACAGGTTCTGTGGGTCAACGCCGATCACGACACCGGGATTGACCAGCACAACGTCAAGCCCCTCTGCCAGACCACGAAGCCCCTCAAGTTCAGCAAGATGTTTGGCTTCCATATATCCGTTCCTGCGTTGCCACTCCTGAAAAGATGCTGTTTCATTGGCCGCAGAACCATCCTCAGGAACACCAACGGCTGCGATTGAGCTGGTCAGAACAAGCCTTTGGACATTATTGAAAAGAGAAGCATTCACCACGTTCCGAGTCCCGAGCACATTGGTTTCATAGAGAGCATTACGAAAATTCCTTGTATAGGAAATCAGGCCTGCACAATGAAACACCGTCTCTGCTCCCTTGAATGCCTCATTGAGAGCAAGAGGATCAAGAATATCTGCCCTGACAATATCAACAGGCAACCTATTCAGAAAAGAGCAGTCCGAACTGTTGCGTGCAATCACCCTGCATTTGACCTCTCCGGAATATCGTGAGAGCAGCGCAAGAAGGATCTGTGAGCCTATATATCCGGTAGCCCCGGTAATGACAATTGATGACTTGAGCATTAAACGCTGAATATTTCCGCCTTATCGTTTTCCCGACACGTTACCTCGTGAAACCTTTGTGAACAACTGCCTGTCTTTCCTTAAGTGATAATACGTTATTTTTTCGCCTGAATCCAAAAGAAATAGTTCAGTAATGTAATGTATAAATGAGGGCAGAGCTTCACTGTTCGTAAAAATAAGAATTAAAACTACATTGCACTCAATTCCGGTCACAAGCTTCAGAAAATTATTTCCGTCATGACGACAGTTAATTCGCAGCCGCTGGCAGTACCCTTTTCAGTTCATCAGGATGTTCTGGTGAACGGGTTGAGAATCGTCACTGATACCGTTCCTTATGTACAAAGCATTACCCTCGGCATCCAGATTGATGCTGGTTCACGCGATGATCCTGAAAAAAGTCAGGGACTCGCTCATTTCATTGAGCACGCACTTTTTAAAGGAACCCGGCGGCGCACCTACATTGACATTGCCAGAAATATTGAAAAAAACGGTGGTTACCTTGATGCCTACACAACCAAGGAACACACCTGTATTTATCTGCGCTGTCTGGCAGAACACCTTGAGCCCTCTTTTGACTTGCTCTCTGATCTTGTCTGTGACCCGATTTTTCCCCCTGAAGAGATCGATAAGGAAAAAGAGGTTGTTATTGAGGAGATCAGCAGTGTTAATGACACCCCTGAAGAGCTTGTTTTTGAGGAGTTCGACCTGCGCTCGTTTCCAACCCACCCGCTTGGTAAACCGATCCTCGGGACAGAAGAGAGCGTTGAAGCCTTTACTGATGATGATCTGAAAAGCTTCATGCGCCAGCATTATATACCGAAAAAAATGTTGCTCACCGCTACCGGTCAGGTTTGTCACGACGAAATCATGCGGTTAAGCGAACGTTTTCTCGGAGCGCTTGGAGAATCGCCCGGCAACGAATATGTTCGCCAGCCATTCCTTGCTGAACATTACACACCCTTTACACTCTCGCTAAAAAAAAGGGTCTGTCAGGCGCAGATTGTACTCGGAACAGCTATAACACGGCATGATCCACTCTATTACAGCTTGATGGTGCTCAACTCCATGCTCGGTAACGGCATGAGTTCTATCCTTAATCTGGAACTTCGGGAGAAAAGGGGATTGGCTTACAACGTCTATTCTTCAGTCACCTTTTTTGACGATCTGACCGCAATTAATATTTATGCGGGTACCGACAGCAACAAAACAAAGGTCACCCTGGAACTCATCAGGGAGCTGCTCCAGAGCGATGCGCTGAAAAATCCTGACCCGGAAGAGGTGCAGGCCGCGAAAAAAAAACTGCTCGGGTACCATATTATGGGAATGGAAAAAATGACACGCAGAATGTCACAGACCGCTTCCGATCTTTCCTACTTCGGACGGTACATCGAACCTGCGGAAAAAACAGCCGCTATCGCAGCGGTCACGGTTGAAGATATCACCGAAGCTGCTATAAGAATGCTGCATGATGCGCCTTATGCAACGCTGGTCTATAAACCAGGACGATGAAACTCAAGACCAAGCGCTATTTTAAAAAAACAGGAATAATTCGTACCTTGTTTACTTTTAATTTTTCTCAATGACTCATTAACCAAAAGAGCCTTGCAAAAGAATATCAAGAACGTCAGCGAAACCGAACAGGTATTGGAAATTATTCTTTCCCCTGAAGAGTTTGGTGCCGAATATAAACTGGAACTGGAAGAAGCCAAGAGGAGCGTACAAATCAAGGGGTTCAGAAAAGGGCACGCCCCTGAAAGCCTGATTAAAAAACTGGCAGGACCA
Organism: uncultured Chlorobiaceae bacterium; assembly: GCA_903887845.1. Lineage (GTDB taxonomy): Bacteria > Bacteroidota > Chlorobiia > Chlorobiales > Chlorobiaceae > Chlorobium. The sequence goes on along the minus strand of CAISRC010000070.1, from coordinate 25,865 downwards.
TCTATTGAGACGACCGTAGCTGAAAAAATGGCATCAAAATATTTTGGTGAGATTGCTGAAGCCGAAAACATTAAGCCGGCAAGCCGCGCACAGATTATCGATTTCTCCTTTACGCCAGATCAACTGACAATCCAGCTCTCCTACGAAATTCATCCCGAATTCGAACTCAAGGATTTCAGCGATTATACTTTTACCAAAGCCCATTATACCATTACTGATGAGGATGTCGACCGCGAAATAAAACTTGTTCTTAAAAGTCACGGAACGTTGATCAGTATTGATGAAGCTGCATCAGCAAGCGACACTGTTATCGGTGATGTCGTCAGACTTAACGAGGCAGGAGAACCTGAAGGGGATCAAAAGACTGAAAACCATCACTTTACCCTGGAGTATCTTCCTGAAGAAAACCCTTTCCGCAAAGCTTTGACAGGGAAAAAAGCAGGGGAAGTTGTTGACGTTGAAAACGAACAGCAAGACGCTGATGCAGAAATCTCCCGCTTCCGTGTTACCATCAGTGAGGTAAAACGACTTGAACTTCCCGAACTTACCGACGAGCTGGTCAAAGAGATTACTGGACAACGGTTTGAATCAGTTGGAGATTTCACCGCAGACGTCCGAATCCAGCTCGAACAGCACTTTATAATGAAGTCTGAAGAAGAGTTCATCGAGTCCATCTCGGCAAAACTGATTGAAGAAAATCCTGTACCTGCTCCAAAGTCCATGATTGAATCTTTCTCGAACATGCTCGTTGAAAATGCCAAACGCCAGATAGGCGGCAGCTTCCCAAAAGAGCTGGACGAAAAACAGTTTCATGTAGCAATGAGGCCAAATGCTGAAAAACACGCACAATGGCTTCTTATCAGCCAGAAAATAGCCGAGCTCAACAAGCTGGAAGTATCTGACGACGACATCAAGGCTTTCGCGGAAAAAGAGGCAGGGAAAAATGAATCCATGACTGTCGAAGATCTCCTGAACACCTATATGTCAGCCGAATTCAGGGATTACATTACAGATACCATCCTCAAAGAGAAGATCTACGATATTATTAAATCGAAGGTAACGATCACCGAGGAAGAAAAGCCTCTTCCTGTTCATAAAAGCTGATTTTTCGAACATTCAGAGAGCAACATAAGCAGAAGTTTTAAAGGGACTTCTGCTTATTGTTTTATAACCCTTTATAGCCCTTCAATCAGTGCCGTAGCAACCGCAGCATGACGGTCGTGGGCAATCGAAACCTTAATCGAACAACCTGCAGGAATGCATTGCGCATAAGCTGGCCGCACATAAGGCCTACCCTGTTTATTATTGAGTATCTCAAAACTCTTCCAGTGAACCCCTCCGGAAAACCCTGTTCCAAGAGCTTTGACTACGGCCTCCTTGGCGGCGAAGCGACCGGCAATACTGGCAATAACCTGAGGTTTCTGTAAACAAAGAGCAATCTCTTCTTCAGAAAGAAACCGCTGGAGAAACTTCATGCCATAGCGACTGTATAAAGTTTCAATCCGATCAAGATCAACAATGTCTATGCCAACCTCCATATTCCCGCCTCTTTAGACAAGCCTGATTGTCATTGAAAGATCAAGGGCCTTGACACTGTGCGTCAGTTCACCGATAGAAATAAAATCAACGCCGGTTTCAGCCACATCAACCACATTGTGCATCCCTATATTACCTGATGCTTCAAGAAGAACAGTACTGCAAGCGGTTTTAACATAATCGACTGCCTCTTTCATCAGATCAGGGGTAAAGTTATCAAGCAGAATAATATCCGGTAAACAGACCAGCGCTTTACTTAACTCATCCATGGAACGAACCTCGGTTTCTATCTTCACATCAAGTTGTTGCTTCTCACGGTATATCTGTGCACGACGAATAGCCGAAGCCACGCCACCGGAAGCATCAATATGGTTGTCCTTGATAAGGATCAAATCGAACAGACCAAAACGGTGATTCTGCCCGCCTCCAATTTTGACAGCCTCTTTGTCAAAATAGCGCAACCCCGGGGCTGTTTTCCGAGTATCAAGAATTTTCACCCCTGTATGGCTCACCTTATCAACATATTCCCTCGTTCTGGTGGCTATCCCTGACATACGCTGCATAAAATTAAGGGCGGTGCGTTCTCCGACAAGAAGAGGAGCCAGCTTGCCAGTTGCTTCAAGTATCATTTCACCGCAGAGCACAGCTTCCCCATCCTTGCGATAAAGTTGGACAGAAAGCCCCGGATCACAGGCCGCAAAAACCTGCATAACAACATCAAGACCCGCCAAAACGCCGTTAGCTTTGGCTCTCATAACCGCGCCGCCCTCCTGAAGGGGGCTAATCGTGGCCAAAGTGGTAACATCACCAGTATAACGATCTTCTTCAAGGGCAAGCATAATAGCCCTTGCACGGCACCCCTCGTAAAAATCGTGACGTGTACTGTTATTCATAATTGCTTCATTCTTTATACGTTGCAAAATAAGCACAATGCAATAAAGGTAGTGAATTTTATACTCTTTTTGGAGTCTTAAGGCCACCAGTCATGCAAGTGCCCTCGACTTTCCATCAGAGTGTGATTTTATGCCTCATTGTAGAACGAGGTAGAGAATTGTTATATTATTAGTATTCTTGACAGGGATAGAGGGCAGGTTATCAATTTATAAAATAATCTCGAAGCGCTGCCCGGTTTCGAGGCTTTTTTATAGTTATGAACATATGGATATCAATAACATCAAATTTAAGGCATTGTTTCAGGATGTTGCCTCACTGCAAAATATTTGGCGCTTCTCTACAGTAAATACCCGAGACGTCGATTTTCTTAATTTCAGGCAACGTTCAGAATGGCTTCAGTTTACCGGACTGCACGACAAGGATGGACATGAAATTTTTGAGGGAGATCTTTTACAGTGGGCGAACTTTACCGTTGAGGTTGTCTTTGAAGCTGGAAGTTTTAAAGTTTTGAATGAGGGCAACGCCGACATGCTCCTTTGGTATTGCTTGCCTGAGTGTAAGGTTATCGGCAATAAATACGAAAAAAGAGCCAAGTCATAATGAAACGGCAAACTAAATCATGCGTAAGGCTCGTGAACATGGTTTTTTATGCCCACCACGGAGTGCGAAAGGAAGAGCATACCGTGGGTGCCAAATATGAAGTCGATGTTGAACTCTCTTTCGACTTCACTGATGCAGCAATCAACGATGACATCACGAAAACCGTGGATTACGGTACAGTGTACAGAAAAATAAAGGAGGCACTAACCCTGAAAAAATACTTTCTCATTGAAGCTGTAGCCTATGAGATCGCCCAAGACCTTCTCAGAGACTTTTCGGTTCTCGACAACGTTGCCATAAATGTTCGTAAGCGCAATCCTCCCGTTGACGGTATCTGCGATTATGCAGAGGCCGAGTACTCCACCGCCCCTCACTGAAATCATGCAGGCTCATAAGGTATTTATCGGGATAGGCTCCAATATCGGGAACCGCCTCTGCCACCTTCAGGAAGCTGTAAGCCGGCTTAACCTTCTTCACGAGACATCAGTATGTGCGGTATCATCAATTTACATGACTGAACCAATCGGCGATACTGAACAACATCGGTTTTATAACGGTGTTATCCTGCTTGAGACCTCATTTTCACCGGAAGAGCTTCGTGTACGGTGCAAAACTATTGAACAGGAGCTCGGACGCCCGGACACCTATTCTCGTTGGAGCCCAAGGGTGATCGACCTCGACATTCTGCTTTATGACAGCACATGCATCCACTCCGAAACACTCTCAATACCCCATTCAGAGCTTCATCGCCGAAAATTTGTCCTTATCCCTATGCTCGACATTGCCAATCCTGTGCATCCCGTCATACAGCAAACCATTCTGCAGCTCCTCAAATGCTGTCCTGACCGCTCAGTTCCGGTAAGGATAAAAGAAAGCGTAGAGATAAAAAAAAAGACGGACTTCCCGCTACAGGAGTCCGCCTCTACAAGCTTACCGAATCGTACAACAAGCTGATTGAGTTCTCTCAGTTGGCAAAAGTAATATTAAGATTACCTTCTATAAAATCAGCGCCTTCCGTTTTTCTGCCGACCAGCACATTGGGAAGAATAATGCTTTTGCGGAAGTTATTGATATCTACCAGCAGTTCATCGCCTTTGATATTCACATTGAGCTTTTTCACCTCAACATTCGGCAGGTAAAGGCTCAAAACATATTTCCCGTTAATTTTCTCCAGCATCTGGGTTTTGTCACTACTGTAAAGAATATCAGCAGGATTTTTGTCGCCAAACATTTCTTTACTCAACTCGTAAAGTCTGTCGGTATTGATAATTTCTGCTGTAGACTGTTTGACTCTGAAAATAGGGACAGGATAAAAACAGTTTTCAATCACTTTGAGATACTTGCTCTGAATATCTATAAGACTCTGCAGATAGCTGTCGGAGGAGCTTGAAGGAAGAATCTTGTTGACCACAGCAGCATCAAGCTTATAACCGAAAAGATTGAGATAGGTCTGTACCCGTAACGCTTCCTTGATAACCATATTTTCAGGATTAAGAACAACCCGAAACGTTGTTATGGCTTTATCCTGAAGCATGGCGTGGAGTTCCTTCATGTGCGCATTCACTTCAGGCATAAGCTTGAAGATGTTTTTCTTAGGCATGAACTTGCTCAGGAGAGGAGCTGCAAAACCAATAGCTTTTGAATGCCAGCCGCCAATTTTATCAGCATACCAGCCATAAGATTCAGGCATACCAAGCAAACGCATGGTCTCCCCGGTTGGAGCTGCATCAACAACGACGACATCATAATTACCTGACTTGGCGGCTTTCCAGATATAACGAAGACTGATCATCTCCTCCATACCAGGCATAATGGCAAGCTCTTCAGCAACAACTTCATTAGCACCGTCATGCATTAAAATCGATGAAAAATAGGAGTAGAGTTCAGTCCAGTTTTCCCTGATTTCTGCAAGAACATTCACCTCCATAGCAAAAAGATTTTTTTCAACCTCAACAGGTGTAGAAGAGAGCTCAGCATTCAACGCATCGGCAAGACTGTGAGCTACATCAGTACTCATAATCAAAACCCTTTGTCCTCGTCGGGCAATTGCGGTTGCAGATGAAGCTGAAACGGTAGTTTTGCCTACCCCTCCTTTACCCAGGTAAAGAATAATTCTCATGTTGATAATAAAACTATTGAGTAAACTTGATCTTGACTGAAATCTTTTTTATGGAGGAGTTGCTCCTTCGTTATCGTGTTCATTGCCAGTAAGCTGGCTTGCGTCAAAGTTTTTGGTGTCCGACGCATCCTCACCAGCATGTACTGCTGAAATATTCTTGTCAGGCGACTGAACATTGCCTGTTTCCGAATCCGATCTGATCATGATTTTTTTTCTTGAACCACTTTCAGCAGCACCAGGTATGCCGGTACCTACTGGTTTTGCAGAAATATCATCCATACTCATCATGTTTTTCACAATTGATGGTATGTTTTCGTCAAGAGATTTGATGGTAATATTTTTACGTGTCGGCACTCCTTCAAAGTCATCTTCTTTCTGTTTTCTCTCTGCGGAGACCACTGCACTCTTATCTTTGTCATTCCTTGCATCATTGCTACCGAAACAATCAGCATTCAAGGTCATCTCATCATCGCTTGTTATGTGAACACTCTTTCTTTTGGGAAAAGCGTCATCTGCATCATCTGCATTGCGACGCCTGCCTTGATGGAAGTCATCATTTGTTTCTGCATGATCCGTTTTTGGAGAAGGCCTTTGCGTCCTTCTCTTCGAAGTCTCACCAAAATTGGAAGAAAGCCGTAACAGCTTTCCAACCGATCCGATCATCCCGTCATTTCTGACAGCAGTTTTAACAATATTTATGACAAAGCGCTCAGCCTGAGGATTATCTGCTATGCTGTTCAGCAGTTCATTGAGGGCAGTGAGCATGCCTGGAACATGCTGAAGGTCACTCTTGACCTGATCACGAATCTTGAACGGAGCATCTCCGATCAGCTCCTTTATTGAACCAGCAATTCTTTTCAATGTTGCCGGATCTGTGGGAAGCATATTTTCAATTCCCTTGATAGCATCCGCTGGAGAAAACCCTTCGTGTTTATGCTCTCCTGCCTGTTGGGGTGAGCGCTCATCAGGTGCATAACCAAGACTTGCTTTATACTGCTCCAACAAATCCTGGCCATAACCTATATGGCTTTCCTGCTGAACCGGATCAGGAGCTTCAAATCGGAAAGAAATTGCCTGGGGCACACAAACCCCCCTGGCGCCCTGCAAAATATGTGCAGAGACCTCATCAGGAAGATTTTTTCTGTAATTAAGGCCAAGACGCTCTTCTATGATAGACTCTATGAGAGTATGAAGTCTGATCATCAAGTCTGCCTCCCGAAGTTCAACCATATCAAAGATAACATAGACCGGCTCCTTCCCCTCGCGACGAATCTTAAGATTAAGCGTCGCAAAATCATGATCTTTATTCCGGCTGTTAACAGAAACAGATCCAAGATTAAACCTGTCAAGGTAATCCTTGTTCAAACCTCTTGCCCAGAGGTAAACAGCCTTGTCGGAATAGATCAGATAATCCTGAAAGGCAATATTACCGACTCGCTCCTGATGTGATTCATAAAAAACACCTTCAAAAAATGCAATGGGATTTTCACCGGCGCTCATGAGGCCTTTCTGAAAAAACTCAGTTACATCACTCTGTTCGGTTTGACCCGAAACGTACACAGACACATTAGCCATTACCCATACCCATTCACTTAATACTTACAAGCCGATTGAAATCAAATTTATGAAAATTTTATAATAAACAGAAATTACTCAATCAATCGAGAGAGGTCGGCTTTTTGGGAAAATAAAAAAGGCAGTGAAAGTTTTGAGCTTTTCACTGCCTGTGCAAAGAGCATAACAGATATGCTTACTCGGCGAACTTGGATTCAACAGCTTTTGTAGGAACAGCATAACCTGAAACTTCAGGTGATGAACCACGAAGGCTTGTGCCTCCGCCCATGCTGCCATAAGCATTGCGATTGATTCTCATTGTGCCTTTGCCCAAAGAATCAAACAACATACCTACAGTCTCCCAATGCCCTTCAACCATGACTTCAAAAATACGTCCGGCTGCAGCCAGGATATCGGTAAAAACGCCACCACCACTCATAGTTCCTCCTCGAAATTTAATTATTGGAAAGTTATCAAAAATTCAAAACGGTATTCTTCAATTAATTTACGGTATTAAAAAACAAAAACAAGAAAAAGATTTTCATTTTCAGCAGAAGCAAACCGCAAAAACAAAAATCCTCTTATTTTCTCACCGGTCCTTTCTGAAAGGAACCTGCAAAATTTTTAACGACTTCCGATGCAGATACCCCTGCATCACCAACGGCTGTCGCTGCATTTCCTGTCGCATTCTCAACGGTCTCAACAGCGTTGACGTACAACGCACTAGCAGTTCTTGATGCGTCTTTAACGGTAATGGCGACTCTGTCAATAGTTTCACCAACAACTCCGCCTGTACTGCCAAGCAGATTACCAATACCTGAAGCATCAATAACAGCACCCACAGTACCGGTAACGGTATCAAAGAGATTGCCTGCAAGATTCAGACCGCCAACAACAGCGCTCTGCCCAGTCAGGAGCACGCTTTCTGCAAGAAAGGTTAGACGATCAGTAAAGTCAAGTTCTTTAAAATCCTGACGCAGTTTCTGGTAAGACTCAGACATATTTTTCTCCATTGAAGTGAGGCTTTATCAAGCAACGCCCCTGTTACATTAAAACCAACTGAATTACTTTTAGTGAAATTTAAACATAAATATCTATCAAAACAAATACTCCTCCACATGAGTCATTATCCTCTATCGTACGCTTTTTGTTCCTTTTGTGACCGCGTGTGGTTTTGACGATCAAGATCAAAGGGGATGTGAAGCCATTTGTCTTTGAAGACAGCATCACCCGGCTCCAACCCCGTCAGACTGATCGGAAGCGTAATGATTTTGCGCTGATTACCAATTTGTACAAACAACTCATCGCCAGTTACCCATACATCGATATCTACAGGATTTGCAAACATCAGCTTTAACTGTACCTCGTAAACATCACCGCTACGGACAAACTTTATCGGCGGTTCATCATACATCATATCAGATGGATCGGTATCACCGTACATATCCCTGGCAAACATCTCAAGTGACTTGAGGCCAACAATTTCCTGTTCATACATCCTGAGTTTTTTCACCGGAAGCGGAGAAAAACCTTCCTCTATCTCTCCGAGGTATTTCTGCTGTATAGCTTTCCAGTTTTCAAGATATCCACTATCCTCGTTCGTATCAAGCAGCCTGTTGACAAGCACCATATCCACTTTGAAGCCGTAGAGGTTCAGATAGGTGAGAGCTCGCATAGTCTCCTTGATCGACATTTTCTCAGCATTCATGACCAGCCGCACTGTCGATTTCTGATTATCGGTGAGGATCTCGCGGATATCCTCCAGCTCATCAAAAACCTGATCAACCGACTCAATAGCATCTGCAGGCGGGATAAAAAATGCAATTCTATCAGACATTTTTGAAAGAGGCTTGCTCAGCGGCTTGATAAGATACTTATTGACGTTTTTCACCGCTTTCATGCCCCAGGCAAGGGTGTCGGGAAGGGAGAGCAGGCGCAGGGTTTCACCTGTAGGCGCCGTATCAAGCACAAGAACATCATAAAGCCCGGAGGCTTTATAGCGCTTTATCCTCAAGAGGGAAAAAAGCTCTTCCATGCCGGGCAGGATGGTCATTTCATCTGCCATAACCCCGGAAATGCCCTGAGCCATAAAAATCCTGGTGTAGTACTTCTGGACAGACTGCCAGTTCTGCTTGAGATCAACATAAGGATTGACCTCAATGGCATGAAGATTCTCCTTAATTTTTGTAGGTTCTGCGCCAAGAGGCAGGTTAAACGAATCAGACAAACTATGTGCCGGATCGGTTGAAAGAACGAGAGTACGATAGCCAAGCTCCGACAAGCGGACAGCCGTTGCCGCAGAGACGCTTGTTTTACCAACCCCACCTTTACCTGTAAAAGTTAAAATACGCATGAACCGAACTTTGGATTTGGGAATACAGTGGAAAAATCAGAAAAAGTTAAAGATATAACTCTAAGCTGACACTACAAAAGATCTAACATACACACTTTAATTTTAACGGGCCATACTTATAAATTTTCTTTTTCACAGAGCTATGCCGCTCCCCAAAATAATAGTGCATTCCTTTTGGAACAAGCCGACTAAAGACAATGGCCGAAAACTGCTTGCAAATGAGTGCTCTGCTCGTTTAATTAAGGTTCTTTATTTATTATCTATCTGTAAATGAGCCTTACTATGCTCGAAACAAACTCTCCAGTCGATATCCGGGCAACCATCGTCAAAACATACCGGATCAGCAGTGACGTCAGCATCATAACCCTTGAATGCCCCGAAATTGCGGCTATGGCAAACCCAGGTAACTTTGTCAATATAAAGGTTAATAACGCAACACAGCCACTACTCAGAAGACCATTTTCCATTCATGACGTCCGGGGAACTCTCATCGAGATTATGGTAAAATCAATAGGTGCCGGCACGACTCTTTTCTGCGATACCTCTGAGGGCTCAACAGTAATGGTGCTCGGCCCGCTGGGAAACCATTTCAACCAAAATAGTGAAACCTTCCAGACCGCAGTGCTTGTTTCCGGCGGAATCGGCACGGCTCCCATGCTTTTTCTTGAAAAAAAACTTGCAGCAGAAGGCCGAAAGGTCATTAACCTGATTGGAGGAAGATCGAAAGATGACCTGCTCTCGCAATACCTTACCAACTGCCGGTTTGCAACAGATGACGGTTCAACAGGATTCAAGGGCACTGTCGTCGATCTGCTCCGTTCAGAACTTCCCGATCTCAATAATGAGGGATCCCTGAAAGTTTTTGCATGCGGCCCCAATCCAATGCTGAAAGCACTTGCCGGGTTCTGCCATGAACACCACCTGCCATGCGAAATTTCACTTGAATCAATGATGGGTTGCGGCATCGGTATCTGCTACGGCTGCAGCGTTGAAGTCAAGGATCCGGATGGAAGCATCCGAAGCATCCTCCTCTGCAGGGAGGGTCCTGTCATAGACGCAAAACTATTTGCAGAATAAGAAGTAAAAATATTGTATTATATTAGGTATAAACATACCATGACATACATAAAGGGAAGATATTTCCCGAACGTTTTTTCAACGAATCTCCAACTATTATGGCAAAAGGACTCAACAAAGTAATGCTGATCGGCCATCTCGGCAACGACCCTGAATTAAGAACGACAACCTCAGGTCAGTCAGTGGCTAATTTTACGTTAGCTACCAATGAAAATTTCAAGGACAGCAATGGCAATTTACAGGAAAGAACCGAATGGCACAGAATTATTACATGGGGTAAACTTGCCGAAATATGCAACCAATACTTGAAAAAAGGACGACAGGTTTACGTCGAAGGTCGTTTGCAGACCAGAAGCTGGGACGATGCCAAAAGCGGTGAAAAGAAATATGCAACAGAGATTGTCTGCTCCGACATGCAGATGCTCGGCGGACAGCGGGAACAGGGTGGCGGACAAAACAGCAACGAAGGTGTTTCGCAAGCTTACGATCGCCCACAGAGCACCTCATATACTCTGCCGCAAACCAGTTCTCCATCAGTATCTATGCTTGAAAACGAAAAGGACGACCTGCCTTTCTGAACGTTTTTTAATTTTCAGGGCGCGCTGCGGCGCGCCCCATGATGCCTGACATCACCAATGGATGCACTAAAAAAAAAGATTCTGGCTGGCACTATTTCGCCGGTTTATTTCCTGTATGGCCCTGAAAGCTATCTCAAGGAAGAGCTTGCCGGCGTAATCAGAACAGCAATTTTTCCCTCGGAAAGTGATGCGGCAAGCAACACGCATATTCTGTACGGCCCTGATTTGACTCATGGAGATCTGGTATCGAAGGCTTCCGAATACCCGATGTTTACCTCAAAACAGCTTATTATTGTCCGGCAATTTGAAAAAATCAAAAAGCCCACGACAAAAGAGATGCAGAAACAGCACGATGAAAAATTCAGCCGCTATATCGCAAATCCGGCGGACTTTACAGTTCTGATACTCGATGCCGATCTGATTGATAAAAAAGAGATTGAAAAACTTCCCTTCCGTACGCTGAAAAAATATCGCCACGAGTTCCCTGTCATCAAGGCTCCTGACCTCTTCGCCTGCAACAGGGCAAAAATGTTTGGATGGGAATTTGATCCCGACGCGCTTAAGGCTTTTACTGCCTATATCCAGCCTTCTGCACGTGAAATATGCCAGGAAATTGAAAAAATAATCTTGTACACGTCCGGCCGAAGCGGCGAAAAGCTCATTACAGCACCCGATGTCTATGATTGCGTCGGAATCTCTCGCACCTATAATGTTTTTGAGCTTGAAAAAGCCCTTTCAGCACGCAACCTGAGACTCTGCAGCGGCATCTCACTCATGATCATGGATCAAGAGGGACAAAAAGAGGGGCTCAGCAACATAGTCCGCTTTCTGACAACCTTTTATATCCGGCTCTGGAAACTTTCGCTGCCGGAAGTTAAGCAGCTTCCGCAAGCTGAAATTGCAAAAATTCTTGGCTTGTATGGCAAGCAGGAATACTTTGCAAAAAACTACCTTGCATACACTCAATCATTTTCGCTGCAGGATGCCGAGCGCGCTATAACTGCGCTGAGAGAGGCGGATGCTGCACTCAAAGGACTGCTTCCCTACCCTGATGAAAAATATCTGCTCCTGCAACTTATGCAGAAACTACTGGGACAGCATTCACAACCACCCTTTGCGCTGATACCATGAAATCGTTTTTTCCACACCTTCAGCAAGGGTGGTTTCTGCAATAAATCCAAGATCACGTTGAGCCTGCTGTGGAGAACAGACCCAATAGTTCTGCAAGAGTTCATTGACCTTGTCACGGTTTATTAACGCTGGCTTATTCTGCAGGGATCCGATGACTCCCATCATTGTGCCAACAAAAAACACAAGGGGAGCTGGCAGTGAGATCCTGTGGAGCTTCGTAAAACCGAGGACCGGTCGGGCTGCGGCAATCAGTTCATCCCATGACAATGAACATGATGATGTGATATAATAAACCCGGCCAACAGCTTTCTTCGAACGAGCTGCAGCCATAATACCTCTGACAAGATCGTCAACATAAATCAGGCTGAAGCGCTGTGTCGCCGCACTGCTGGCCGACACCAGAACTCCTTTGGCAAGCATCTGAAAAACCTGAAGCACATCCCGATCCCCCGGGCCGTAGACTGCAGGAGGGCGTACAATGGTAACAGGAATCAGGTCTGCACTTTCCATACATAAGGTTTCTGCCCTTAACTTGCTGCGACCGTAGTCGCTCACCGGACGAGGTGGATCAGACTCTTTGACTCCTTGTATGCCTTCCGACGCCGGGCCGGCAACCGTAAGCGACGACACGAAGAGAAATCGCTTGAGTTCAGGGTTATGCTTTCTGATTGCAGCAAGCAAGTTCTGCACCGGCATCACATTGCCCGTATCATACCCTTTCTCGTCAAGAGCTTTCGTTACCCCCGCAAGGTGCACAATCCGGTCAACATCACGCACCGCTTGACCGAGAGACTCCATATCGCTGAAACTCCCCCGCACGACCTCCACACCTTCAGGCAAAGCGCCTGAATGGCTTTCTTGACGCAAAAAAACCTTTACCCTCTCCCCTTCTTCCAGCAGACGCATCAAGACTCGCGCACCGATAAAACCAGTCGACCCCGTAACAAGTATTGTTTCACTCATAACACCTTATATGTTTATATATTCTGACAAACCAACGGCTCATTACTTTTGGGGGCTTTTCGTGCAGCAAAAAAACAGGCCTTGTCGTAACAGAAAAAAATAAAAATTTTAATACATTTCGGTTTCGAAGCAAAATCTGCTTACTTGAAAACCGGTCATCGAAAGAGATTACAAAAACGAAACGACCGTAAAAACAAGAAATTCCAGCTTTATTGTGCTTATAGCTGAAGTAAAATTGTATTCCTGTGGAGAAAACCAAAGATTTATTCAAAAAATGCATTGAGTATACTATTGCCGATGAGGTAAAGTCTCAGGGCATATATCCTTTTTTTCATCCGATAGACGAAAATGAAGGTCCGGTCGTCTCTTTTGATGGACGCAAGCTGGTTATGGCAGGCTCGAACAATTATCTTGGCCTTACGGCCGACCAGAGAGTAAAGTCTGCCTCAATTCAGGCCATCAACAAGTACGGCACAAGTTGCAGCGGCTCCCGTTACATGACCGGCACCGTGAACCTGCACGTCGAACTGGAAGAAAAACTTGCCGACTTTTTTGAAAAGGAACGCTGCCTGCTGTTCAGCACCGGCTACCAGACAGGACAGGGGATTATTCCGACGCTTGTTCAACGTGGCGAATATATTGTTTCAGATCGCGACAACCATGCAAGTCTTGTGGCAGCCTCAATCATGGCGCAAGGAGCTGGAGCAAACCAAGTCCGCTATAACCATAATAACATGGAAGATCTGGAGCGCGTTCTTCAAACTATTCCGGAAGCTGCAAGCCGACTGATCGTTTCAGATGGAGTATTCTCTGTTTCCGGTGAAATTGTCGATCTTCCAAACCTTGTAAAATTGGCAAAAAAATATGGCGCCCGCATTCTCATTGACGATGCTCATGCCGTCGGAGTGATAGGCAAAAATGGCCGAGGCACCCCGTCGGAGTTTGGCCTTGTTAACGAGGTTGACCTCATCATGGGGACATTCTCAAAAACCTTTGGTTCACTCGGAGGCTACGTTGTAGGAGACCGTTCCGTCATCAATTATATCAAGCACAACGCAGCATCACTTATCTTCAGCGCGTCACCCACACCGGCAAGTGTTGCCGCCGTATTGACCACCCTCGAAATTATCCGCACAGAGCCCGAGCTCATGGATCGGCTTATTTCCAATACGGATTATGTTCGCCAGGCACTGCTTAGCGCCGGATTTACTCTTATGCCATCGCGCACGGCTATCGTCACTGTGCTGATAAAAGACCAGATAAAAACTCTTCTCTTCTGGAAAAAACTTTTTGATGCCGGTGTTTACGTAAACGCTTTCATCCGGCCAGGCGTCATGCCCGGTCACGAAGCGCTTCGCACAAGCTTTATGGCAACCCACGAACGCGTGCATCTTGACAAAGTCATTACCGAATTCTGCACCATCGGCCGGGAACTTGGTGTGATCTAAAGCACTCACCCTTTACCATCCTCTATTGAGCAATCCCCGGAAACCACCGGGGATTTTTTGTTTCAGCAATTTAGTTGCAGACACAACTCCGTGCCCCGTTTTACCCCAATAGTTGAACATTTCTATTATTTTTTTCATTAGATTCGTAGTCTTATACGTTCTATTGATTCCTGTTCTGCGTTGCGTGTAGAAAGTTTTGGGGATTTATGAAACCAGGTATGGTAACAAGAGGTGTCGACACCGTTTTTATTTGTCCGTATCATTGCAACTAAACCACATACAATCATGAAAACAAAACATGTACAAGCGTATCGCTTCGTCCGTTTTGTTCTGTCTGCATTCTGCCTGATGACATTGCTGGTGCCACTCCCCTCCTATGGAGCTGATACCGGAACGGTAAAGGGCAAAGTCATTGACAAGGCTGACGGTGAAGGCGTTTATGGAGCTTCGGTCACCATTGCCGGTACCACCATTGGGACTGCAACTGACATGAATGGCAACTTTACCCTTCAGAACGTCCCGGCAAAATCGCAGAAAGTATCTGTGTCCATCGTCGGCTACGCCCCGGCAAGCCAGGTTGTGACTGTGAGCCCTAGCCAGACCGCCGTAGTGAGCCTGCAAATCGGTCAGACGACTATTATGGCCTCTGAGGTTGTGGTCGGTGCATCAACCTACAAGCAGAATAGGCTTGATGTTCCTGTGACTGTAAATGTGGTATCGCAGGAGAAGATCAAGCAGGAGTCCAACCCGACACTCGATAAGGTGATTGAGGATGTTCCCGGTGTTGTGGTCACACGCGCTGGTGGGCAGACCACAGCAAACATACAGATCAGGGGCTCAAACACCTATCAGGGCGGTGCAATAGGTACCCGCGTACAGGGTTACTATGACGGTTTCCCGCTAAACGCACCAGAATCAGGAGAAATTGCATGGCCAGCAGTTAACATGAATGCCGCCGACAAAGTCGAAGTCCTGAAAGGCTCTGCTGCAACACTATATGGTTCAGGAGCTATGGGTGGCGTGGTGAACGTTTTCGGCCATTTACCGGAAAAACTGGAAGTAAAAGCAGGAATGAGCGGTGGATTTTACGATGCCACACCATCAAGTGACCAGAGCCTCTACCGCAAGGATTTTACCCCCTGGTTCTGGAACACTTACTTCGGCCTCGGCAACAAGAGCGGCAAATTGAACTACAACCTGCTCTATTCGCACAGCAATGATGATGGCTATCGCCAAAATGCTCAAACTAAACTGGACGATATCAAACTGAAAGCCCGTTATGAAATTGATGCCAAACAGTACCTGGTGCTCAGCAGTTTTTACAATGAGAGCAATGGCGGATATGCGTATGCGTGGCCCTATAACAATGCAATTTATGTAGCCCCTGGTTTTACCAGCGTTAGCAATACACAGACACCGATCCCCAATGTGAGTTATGATATATACTCTACATTTTCGAACTCTGCAGGTTCTGCGGCTCCTGTTGTGGGGACAACTCCAGGGACAGTTTATAATCCTCTTTATGACGTCTACAAAGACGACATGATCAAGAGAGAAAATGCCTTGGTAGGTCTGAACTACGTCAACATGTTCAGCGATCGGCTCTCCCTCGACACCAGGGTATACTACACCTACAATGACACCCGCATCGATTACAATTTGACAAATGCCGATCAGGAGTATCCAA
Source organism: uncultured Chlorobiaceae bacterium (assembly GCA_903887845.1). Lineage (GTDB taxonomy): Bacteria > Bacteroidota > Chlorobiia > Chlorobiales > Chlorobiaceae > Chlorobium. The sequence goes on along the minus strand of CAISRC010000070.1, from coordinate 9,925 downwards.
CTGGAGGTGGCGCCATTCCAGGCCCAATGTTCGCAGCACCAAAATACCCAAGTATCAAGACCCCGGGTCAGTTCAATGAAACCTATTCAAACCGATATGGCGCAGGCACAAAACTGGACTGGCGGGCCAATGACTACCATCGCTTTGTTTTTGGAGTTGACGGCAACATCACTGATTTGCAGACAACAACTGTTTCCGCAGAACGAACATTGAAAAACACCCTGAAGCCGATTCAGGAAAAGAATGCTGCTGCGTTTATTCAGGATGAGTGGAAACTTACTGACCAACTGACCTCTCTGCTTTCGCTACGCTACGACTGGAGCGGTATTGATGCCGACAAGGCTGAGACAACTGCAGGTAATTTTGTCACCATCCAGCACAAGTCAGTCGAAGCATTAAACCCGCGCATAGCCTTCAATTACAAGGCAATGGAAGATATGTCATTTCGTGCTTCATGGGGCAGAAGCTTCCGGGCTCCTACTCTCTCCGAGCGTTTTATCCGCGATGCTGGTATTTTTACCGGAACGCCAAACCCGGCGCTTGACAAGGAGACCATGACCGCCTATGAGCTCGGCATGTTCAAGCAGTTCGGCGACAAGGTGTCTCTGGACATAGCGGGATTCCTCAACAACTATGATAACCTTATTGAGTCCGTTATCACAGGGTCTACATACCAATTCAAGAATATCACAACAGCACGCATCTATGGCCTGGAAGTTGGCTTGAACTACAGACCGGCTAACGAGTGGATTCTGAATGCGGCATACACCTACATGAATGCCAAAAACCGTTCCTATGTCGCAGACCCTACATCAGCCAACTTTAACAACCCTGATCCTACATGGTTGCCTTACCGACCTGAACACACTGCATCGGCTGGCGCCACATGGAAACCGACCGGAAAATTGGCAATTAACGTTAACGGACGGTATGTCGGCAAGTACAAAGCTATAAACAACTATACTAACAAAGCTGGCTTAAACTACCCTGGTGATTTCATTTTGCTCAATACTGGCATAAAGTATCAGGCTGGTGAAACGACATCATTAAGCCTTACATGCAGAAATATCGGCAACGTACAGTACGAAGAGGGTGAGTGGTTCCGCGCTCCTGGTCGCAGCTATGTTGCGGGAGTGGACTTCACCTTCTGAAGCAAATTCATCAGCAACAAATCATGATAACCCCAGCCAGCCCCTGAACACATAAGGGGCTGGCTCTTTTTTTAATCGTTAGTATCGTTAGTTTACATTGCGGGATTTTATTACATTTTGCAAACCTGTTAAAACCACAAACAAACGCACATCTTTTGTAATTCTATGCACGATAAAATCAGAATTGCCGCTATTGTCGGGATGGAACAATGCAATCAGCGGGTATGGCGCGAGGTGACCTCCAAAATAGCCGATCATGCCGAATTAACTCAATGGACCGATCAAGATCTTGAACATCAGAACCCTGAAGCTGCTGAAGCTATTCACCATGCCGACTGTATTTTCACTACACTGATCCAGTTCAAAGGCCAGGCAGACTGGCTGCAGGAACAGGTCGACAAGTCGAAGGTAAAGGTTGTTTTTGCCTACGAGTCGATGCCTGAAGTGATGCAGATGACCAAAATTGGCAATTATGTGGTTTCAGGCGATGGAAGCGGTATGCCTGATATTGTCAAAAAAGTTGCGAAAATGCTGGTGAAGGGACGCGATGAAGATGCGCTCTACGGCTACATGAAGCTGCTTAAAATCATGCGCACCATGTTGCCCCTGATCCCGAAAAAGGCAAAGGATTTCAAGAACTGGATGCAGGTGTACACCTACTGGATGAACCCCACCACCGAGAATCTGGCTTCGATGTTCAACTACATCATGGCAGAATACTTCGAGGTTGGCGTCAAGGTTGAAAAGGTACAGGAGGTCCCCACCATGGGTTTCTACCACCCGGATGCGCCGGAGTACCTCAAAGATCTGCACCATTACGAAAAATGGCTTCACAAACACGACCGAGGCGCAAACAAAAAGCGCAACATCGGTCTGCTCTTCTTCCGCAAGCATCTTCTTCAGGAAAAAGAATATATCGACAATACCATCCGAGCCATTACGGCCAAGGGACTCAATCCCCTGCCGGTCTTTGTGATGGGTGTTGAAGGTCACGTTGCTGCAAGAGAGTGGTTTACGCACAACAACATCGACATGCTGGTCAACATGATGGGCTTCGGCTTTGTGGGCGGCCCCGCAGGCGCAACCACCCCAGGTGCATCATCAGCCGCACGCGAGGAGATTCTCGGCAAAATCAATGCGCCTTATGTAGTTTCACAGCCGCTTTTTATTCAAGATTTTGCCTCATGGAAATCTCAGGGGGTTATACCACTGCAATCGGCCATGACCTATTCGTTGCCTGAAATGGACGGCGCTGTCTGCCCGGTAGTGCTCGGCGCGATCAAGGATGGACGCTTGCAGACCGTTCCTGATCGTTTGGAACGACTGGCCGGACTTGCCAAAAAGTTTTCAGAGCTGCGGCAGGTCCCCAACAAGGATAAAAAAGTTGCTTTGGTGGTTTATGACTATCCGCCAGGCATGGGCAAAAAGGCCAGTGCCGCCTTGCTTGATGTTCCGAAAAGTATCTATAATATTATCCAGACGCTTCGCACTGAAGGGTACAACGTCGGCGAGTTACCTGAATCACCGGAAGCGCTGCTTGCCATGCTCGACAAGGCCACTGACTACGAAATTCAGGCACACGAGCAGGAGTGCTTTTCCATAGACCGTGAACAGTTCAACAGCATCACCAGCAACAGGGAACGCGAGCGCATAGAAGGACGCTGGAGCGGTTTCCCCGGAGAGATAGCCCCGATCAAACCTGACAAGCTTTTTATCGGCGGTATCACTCTTGGCAATATCTTTATCGGCGTACAGCCGCGTCTTGGTATTCAGGGCGATCCCATGCGCCTGCTCTTTGACAAAGAGAATACACCACACCATCAGTATATCGCTTTCTACCGCTGGATCAGCCGAGTCTTTGGAGCAAACGCTCTGGTGCACATCGGTATGCACGGTACGGCTGAGTGGATGCCCGGGCTGCAGCTTGGCGTTACCGGCGACTGCTGGTCAGATGCACTGCTCGGTGAGGTTCCCCATTTCTATATCTACCCGATCAATAACCCGAGCGAGGCCAACATTGCCAAACGTCGCGGGTATGCCACCATGATTTCGCACAACATCCCTCCCCTGGCACGAGCTGGTCTCTACAAGGAGCTGCCTGCCTTCAAGGAGATGCTGAACGATTATCGCGAACGCGGACTTGAAACGACGGCAGATGCCGAGACCGAAGAGGTCATCATCACCAAGGCACAGCAGCTCAACCTGACGGACGACTGTCCACGCGTTCAGGGAGAGGACTTCCAGGATTATATCAGTCGCCTCTACACCTATATGATGGAGCTGGAGGGACGTCTGATTTCCAACTCACTGCATGTTTTTGGCGAGACGCCGAGGCTTGATACCCAGGTTACGACCATCACCGAATATCTGAAGGTGCGAGGCAATGAAAGATCGCTGCCATCAATTATTATGCAGGCTATTGGTGAAGACCAAACCTTTGGCGATTATGCCTCGCTTGCAACCCGAGCCCGAAAGGGTGAACAGGTGGCTCTCAAGGCTCGTGAAACAGTGGACGAGCATACCAGAGCGTTTATCGAGAAAAGTATTTTCGGCCAAACCAATCCGACAACTGTCTTCAGCCAGATGACCGGCGGCGGAAAGGCAACAGCGGAGATGGCTGAGGCTATCAACAGCGCACTGCAGGATGGACTGGCTCTGAAACGGGCGCTGGAGGACAACAAAAATGAGATGAAAGGCTTCCTGAGAGCCCTCTGCGGTGAGTATATCCCCTCTGGTTCAGGCGGTGATCTTGTCCGCGACGGCGCAGGCATTTTGCCGACCGGGCGTAACATTCACGCCATTGACCCATGGCGCATTCCTTCTGAACTTGCCTTCAAGCGGGGCAAACAGATTGCCGAGAGCATCCTTAACCGTCACGTTGAAGAGAATAACGGCGAGTATCCGGAAACAATTGCTCAGGTACTCTGGGGACTTGACACCATCAAGAGCAAGGGCGAAGCCGTTGCCGTCATCATTCACCTCATGGGTGCCGAACCCGCTTATGACGCTCAGGGAAAAATCAGTCACTACCGTCTTGTACCGCTCGAAAAGCTTGGACGCCCGAGAATTGACGTCCTGATACAGATCAGCTCAATCTTCCGTGATACCTTCGGCGTACTTGTCGATCATCTCGACAAACTGGTCAAGGATGCAGCGAGAGCAATTGAGCCACACGAGATGAACCATATCAAAAAACATGTTGACGCCGCTCTGAAAGAGGGCAAGGATTTCGAGAGCGCCACCTCACGTCTCTTCACCCAGGCGCCAGGTGCCTACGGTTCTCAGGTTGAAGAGTTGGTAGAAGATTCTGCATGGGAATCGGAGGAAGATCTTGACAACATGTTCATCAAACGCACCGGCTTTGCCTACGGTGGAAACCGCTATGGAGATCAGCAGACTGATATTCTGAAAGGGCTCCTCAGTACCGTTGATCGCGTTGTACAGCAGGTTGACTCGGCAGAGTTTGGCATTACCGACATTGACCGTTACTTCTCCTCATCGGGAGCGTTGCAGCTTTCCGCACGCCGTCGAAACCCGAAAGGCGATAATGTAAAACTGAACTACGTCGAGACCTTTACTGCGGATGTAAAGATCGATGATGCCGACAAGGCATTGAAGGTGGAGTTCCGCAGCAAACTGCTCAACCCGAAATGGTTCGAGACCATGCTCGACCAGGGGCACAGTGGTGCTGCAGAAATAAGCAACCGCTTTACCTACATGCTTGGCTGGGATGCCGTCACCAAAGGCGTTGACGACTGGGTCTACAAGGAGGCGGCTGAAACGTATGCCATGGATCCAAAAATGCGTGAGCGCCTCATGAAGGTAAATCCAAAAGCCTTTAAAAACATCGTAGGCCGTATGCTCGAAGCAAGTGGCCGAGGCATGTGGAGTGCAGATCCCGACATGATCGAAAAACTGCAGGAAATTTACTCTGATCTTGAAGATCGCCTTGAGGGTATTGAGGTTTAACTGACTCTTGTGGTGATAGTTCCCAACTCAAAAAAGCACGGCTCGCTCCCGTGCTTTTTTATTTCCCCAATTCACAACAATAACCACGGTTTCCTTTTTGCTGATTCGTTTGGTATATTCCACAAAATATTCACCTGTGGACATTGATAAATGCATTTTTCCCAACCATCAGGAAAGAATTCACGGTTCAACTATACCGGACGGTTCAGTATGAAATAAAAAATACTGACGATCATTACGTGTTATAGACTGATTACAAGCTTATGCATTTTGTCTTCCTTACCATGGAGGCTACCAACAACAGTGCACTGAAGGCTGCTGCTGGTGAGTTGAACAGAAAGTTCAATGTCGGTCTGGAGGTTTCGGTCTTCAGCCTTGGTCTCCATAACAGTAAACAACTCTGGGAAACGCTTGAACAGACTCTTCCAAAGGCTGATTTTGTTTTTGGTTCGATGTTGTTCAGTGAAGAGATTGTTCGACCGCTGGAGAAGTTGCTCGAAGGATTGAGCTGCCCGGTCTGCATGATCACCAGCAACCCGGCCCTCATCACCCAGACGAGAGTAGGAAAGTTTTCACTCCGCAAGCCTGTAAAAGAAGAGTCAAAGGAGACAAACGTCTTCAAACAATGGGCAGCAAAATTGATGCCCAAACAGAGCCACGGAGAGAGCCAGCGGCAACTTGCCATGGTACGAAGTGTCAGCAAGGTAATGAAGTATATTCCCGGAAAAGCACGCGATATCCACACCTTCATTTCGGCCCACCAGTTCTGGCTCAACGGTTCACAGGAAAACATGGAGCGTTTTCTCTCCCTGCTGGTAGATCGCTACGTTCCTGGCTGGAAGGGCAAACTGCCCCAGGAAGACCCTCTCTTTTACCCGGATGCAGCCCTATGCCACCCCGAAGCCTCAGAACCATTTTTTTCTGCACAACAATTTCTTGGGTGGCAGCGAAAAAACAAATCGGAGCTGAAAAATGGAGAGGTGATCATTCTTGCCATGCGCTCGACCGTTCTTGGCAAGAACATGGATCACCTGAACTATCTTGTACGAGCACTCGAAGCAAAAGGAATAAAAAGCTGTATCGCCTATAGCGGCGGCCTTGATTTCAGACCTGCTCTCCACAGCTTTTTTGATCCCGACACTCCCGGATCCCTGAAACCTTCACTGTTAATCAATTCTACAGGTTTTTCACTGGTCGGCGGCCCTGCGGAAAACAAGGCCCCCGAAGCGGTTGTCGTGCTGAAAAAGCTTGATATCCCCTGCATCAATCTTATTCCACTCTCCTTTCAGCCTGTTGAGCAGTGGCGTGAAAGCAATCTTGGCCTCACACCACTCCAGACGGCACTGAGTGTTGCCGTCACGGAACTGGACGGCTCCATAGAACCACTGATTTACGCTGGCACCGAGATGGGAAGCGACCGAACCATTCCACTTGAAGGGGAGATTCGGGTCATTACCGGTCGAGTCGAGCGACTCCTGAGATTGCAGGAGAAAAATCCTGCTGATAAAAAAATTGCCATTATTCTCTTTAATTTTCCACCCAATCTCGGCAATGCCGGTACTGCGGCATACCTCAATGTTTTTGAGAGCCTTCACCGCCTCCTGAAGGAGATGAAGATGGCTGGGTACCAGATTGAGGTGCCAGAGACAACTGAGGCGCTGCGAGATCGCCTGCTGGAAGGAAACCGACTGATTTACGGCACCGACGGCAATGTTGATGCACATTTTCCTGTTGAGGAGTACCGCAGGCTCTTTCCTGCCTACGAGAAAATCGAACCTTTCTGGGGCGATGCTCCGGGTGAAATCCTAAATGACCGTGCTCGCTTTCATATTCTCGGCTGTTCACTCGGCAACATCTTTATCGGCCAGCAGCCAAGTTTTGGCTACGAACGCGACCCGATGCGTCTGCTCATGGCCAAAGATGCCGCGCCAAACCACGCATTTGCTGCTTTCTACACCTGGATTGAACAGTGTTTTGATGCTGATGCCGTGCTGCACTTCGGCACGCATGGCGCCCTTGAGTTCATGCCTGGCAAGCAGGTTGGACTCTCCAGTTCGTGCTGGCCAAAGCGGCTGATCGGCAGTCTGCCAAACTTTTACTGTTACTGCGTCAATAACCCGAGCGAAGGAGCCATTGCCAAACGACGGGGATTCGCAACACTGGTGAGCTACCTCTCACCACCCCTTGAACATGCGGGACTCTACAAAGGACTGCGGAAACTCAAGGATCTGGTGGCGAGCTTCAGAACATCACCAGCGGAGGAGGTGTTTGAAGAGATCCGGGAACTTGCTCTTGCTCTCGAAATTGACGGAAGCCGGGAGGAGAGTGACGCTGAAGAGTATATCACCCGACTGCACAGTGAACTCTACACGATTGAGGAACGCATGATTCCTCTCGGACTGCATATCATGGGAGAAGCACCTTCACCGGAAAGCGTCAGCGATCATCTGGCACTTCTGGCAGAGCACAGCCGCCCTGAACTTGAGGGAAAATCACTGCCCGAACTGGTAAGCAATCACCTCGGCTACAATTACCTACAGATGGTGGACAACCTGACACAGAACCAGGATGCCCAGCAGAAATGGCAAAAGGTATCGGCCATCTGCCGAGAAGCTGTCAAGCGCTTTACGGGACACTTCGACACCAACAGCTCATTGCCAACGTCGATGCTGCTGGAAGGAAGCTTTATTGTCAGAAAAGAGGAGGCCGATAATTTTCTGCACCGCGAAGCTGGCACAAAACCTGGAGAACTCAATCGCCTGTGGCAGTTCCTGAATATCGTTCTCATAAATCTTGCCGAAAACAATGAGCTGAAGGCTGTACTGCATGCTCTTGAAGGAAAGTACACCCCGCCATCACCCGGCAATGACCTTGTTCGAAACCCAGATATTGTGCCAACAGGCAGAAATATTCACAGTCTTGATCCCTACACCATTCCCACAACCTTTGCACAGCAGGCCGGGAAGCTCTCGGCCGAAGAGCTGCTTCTGCAGTACCGCAAAGAGAGCGGAAATAACCCGGAGTCCATAGCCCTGATCCTCTGGGGAACAGACAATCTGAAAAGCGATGGCGAAGGGGTTGCACAGGCGCTTGCGTTGATGGGTGTGATGGCTAAAACCGATGAACTGGGCAAGATCGGCGATGTTGAGCTTGTCCCGCTTGCTGATCTGGGACGTCCCCGCATTGACGTCGTCATGACCATCAGCGGTATATTCCGCGATCTGCTCTCTGTGCAGGTTAAACTGCTCGACAAGGCGGCCCGTCTTGCAGCCGCCGCAGATGAACCCGATGAGATGAACTTTATACGAAAACATGTACAGCATGAAATGTCCGAAAGAGGCTGTACCTTCGAGGAGGCCTCCAACAGGGTCTATTCCAACGCACCTGGAAACTACGGCGCCAATGTGAATCATCTGGTTGAAAGCAGCACCTGGGAAGAGGATAACCAGCTTGCTGAAGCTTTTGTGAGTCGAAAAAGTTTTGCCGTAACTCCCGATGGACATTGGCAGGAGTGCCCGGAAGCGCTTCGCTCTGCTCTAAAGCATGTCACCCTCACCTTCCAGAATATCGACAGCTATGAAATCGGTATTTCTGATATTGATCATTATTATGAGTATCTTGGCGGAGTTTCAAAAACAGTGGAACACCTCAGCAAGGCAAAGCCAACGGTGATGGTTGGAGATATTGACGGCACAGGAAAAAAACAGCGCATCTGTTCACTTGAAAAAATGGTCTCGCTTGAGTCACGAACAAAATTGCTGAATCCAAAATGGTATGAAGCAATGCTTGAGCACGGCTATGAAGGGGTCAGAGAGATTGAATCCCATCTCAGCAACACCTACGGATGGAGCGCTACCGCTTCGGCAGTTAAAAACTGGACCTATGATCAGTTCAATGAAACTTTTCTGCATGACAAAGCCATGCTTGAACGACTTGCCGGCCTTAACCCTCATGCGACCATGTCGATGACAAAGAGGCTGCTCGAAGCTCATTCCCGGGGATTCTGGGAAGCTGAAGAGAGCACCATTGAAGAGCTGCAGGAGTTGTACGCAGATCTTGAATCAAGAATTGAGGGGGTTCATCATTGAAACCTGCCTGCAACACAATATTTTACAGAATCAAACAATACAACAGTCAAAATTAATACCATGAGCAGCTCCACTTTCAATGCTGAAGAACACAAAAAAATGCTCCGTTCATATTTCAACGGTCAGGGCTTTCAACGATGGGCATCAATATACGGAGACGATAAACTCTCTTCCGTACGCAATACTGTCCGTCAGGGCCATGCCGTCATGATGGACAAGGCATTTGACTGGCTGCAGCAGCTTGGGCTGCCAAATGGCGCGACCGTGCTTGATGCCGGTTGCGGAACAGGGCTTTTCAGTATCCGGCTTGCCAAGGCAGGCTACAAGGTAAAGTCGGTCGATATTGCTTCACAGATGGTTGACAAGGCAAAAGCTGAAGCCATCAAACAGGGCGTTCACAAAAACATTGAATTTGAAGTCAACACCATTGAATCAGTAAGCGGCACATACGATGCTGTCGTCTGCTTTGATGTACTGATCCATTATCCAGCCGAAGGGTTTGCCCAGGCTTTCCAGAACTTGAGCAGCCTGACAAAAGGCTCTATTATTTTCACGTATGCTCCTTATAATAAGATCCTTGCTTTCCAGCACTGGATTGGCGGCTATTTTCCGAAAAAAGAGCGCCGCACAACCATACAGATGATTCGTGACGAAGAGATGCAGAAAGCTATGAACACTGCAGGTATGCAGGTAAAAACAAGGGAAAAGATCAGCTTT
>CAISRC010000069.1 GCA_903887845.1 uncultured Chlorobiaceae bacterium | reverse complement strand
GTTTCAAGAACGAGCTTGGTGCCGTCTGGTCTTGTAATAGTCAGTGCATCCAGAATTGACGGCAGCCGTCCTTCAGGGAAATCAACATCAACTACAGGGCCGATGATTTGTGAAATCTTACCTTCTTGCATAGTGACAGTGTGGATAGGATTTTATGGTGTAATCAAACGTTCATGCTTCACTGGCTTGTGAGCCTCTTTTTATCAGAAATGATGTGTCAGATGGTTTCGCTCTTTTGACCCGTACCGTCTGCGAGCCACCTGAGGGACTTGAACCCACGACCTACTATTTACGAAACAGTTGCTCTACCAACTGAGCTAAGGTGGCTTAAGCACAAAAATCAAGCCGAAATATAATTTATTGACAGAGAATCACAAAGATAAATCCAAGCTCATTTATTAGTCTTCGAAAAAAAAGAAGAATTGTATATTGATAAAAAGTGGTAAATATAATTTCTTTTGATTTTTTTAAACGGGGCGGCATGAAAAAGCTTATCAGTCAGTCTATAAAGGTATGTTTGGTCAGTGCACTGTTTCTGGCTGGTGCTGCCGGGATAGTTTCAGCAGTTCAACAATCGGTCGCGTACCCTTTGGCTCCAGGGTTTGCGGCAGTATCTCTCAACGGTAAGCCTGTAGGATCCGCTCAACTTTCCGGTAAAGTCTACATCGTTAATTTCTTTGCGTCGTGGTGCCCTCCCTGCAGATCGGAGATTCCTGATATGGTTAACCTCCAGAATCAGTACGGGCGAAAAGGATTTACTTTTATTGGCGTAGCGGTTAATGAAACCGAGCCGAAGATCCGTGCCTTTATCAGTAAAAATAAGATAAGTTACCCTGTTGTTATGGCCGACGAGCAGCTTGTCTCGGCCTTTAACAGATATGTTGAAGGAGGTATTCATGCTATCCCGACCTCTTTTGTCGTGAACTCTTCCGGCCGGATTACCCAGGTGATTACCGGAGCGCGCAGCAAAGCGGTGTTTGATAAAATAATTTCCGATGCTCTCAGAAAGACAGAAACTCCTAAATAATAAAGCCTTCATCCCATGAATGACGGTTTTCTGCTCCGGTGTCCGTTTAATCCGGATCTCAGTTTTTCTTCTAAACGTCCGCAGTCAGTGGTGATTGGGGGCGTTTTTTTTATAACCCCAAGCCAATAACAGAACGATCATGACTTTAATGCAGATCAATCCTCCGGATTATGTGAAAAACAAAAAGCTGATCCAGTGGGTACAGGAGACGGCTGATCTTTGTCGTCCGAGTTCAGTGCACTGGTGCGATGGCTCCCAGGAAGAGTATGACTTTCTTTGTCAGCAGATGGTAGAGAGCGGTACGTTTATCAAACTTTCTGAAGAGAAACGTCCCAACAGCTATCTGTGTCGTTCAGATCCAAGTGACGTTGCGCGTGTTGAAGACCGAACGTACATTTGCAGCATCCGTCGTCAGGATGCTGGTCCAACGAATAACTGGGTAGCTCCCAGGGAGATGAAAGAGACTCTCAAGGAGTTGTTCAGGGATTGTATGACGGGTCGCACCATGTATGTTATCCCGTTCAGCATGGGACCTCTTGGGTCACCTATTGCGCATATCGGTGTTGAAATTTCTGATTCGCCTTATGTGGTAACCAACATGCGGATCATGACGAGGATGGGAAGCAAGGTTATGGAGCTGCTCGGTGAAACCAGCGACTTTGTCCCCTGCCTACACTCCGTAGGTGCACCTCTTCAGCCCGGCGAACTGGATGTTCCCTGGCCATGCAATGATACCAAGTACATTGTTCATTTTCCTGAAGAGCGTTCAATTATCTCTTTTGGAAGCGGTTATGGCGGCAATGCTCTTCTCGGCAAGAAATGTTTTGCCTTGCGTATCGCCTCCTCAATGGCAAGGGATGAAGGCTGGCTGGCTGAGCACATGCTGATTCTCGGTGTTGAATCTCCCGAAGGCGAAAAAACCTATATAGGCGCCGCATTCCCGAGTGCCTGTGGTAAAACAAATTTTGCAATGCTTATTCCGCCTCAATCGTTTGAGGGCTGGAAGGTAACAACTATTGGTGATGATATTGCGTGGATTAAATCTGGCGAAGATGGTCGTCTTCGTGCTATCAACCCCGAATATGGCTTTTTTGGTGTAGCTCCGGGCACCTCGGACAAATCCAATCCCAATGCGATGGCCACCCTTGGTAAAAACTGTATCTTTACCAACGTTGCCATGACACCTGACGGCGATGTCTGGTGGGAAGGGATGACGGATGTTGCTCCTGATCATCTTATCGACTGGCAGGGTCATGCCTGGACTCCTGATTGCGGCCGACTCTCTTCACATCCCAATGCCCGCTTTACTTCCCCGGCAAATCAGTGCCCTTCTCTGGATGCGGCATGGGAAGATCCGAAAGGAGTGCCGATCAGCGCCTTTATTTTTGGTGGACGTCGCGGAGATACGGTGCCGCTTGTCTACCAGTCAGCAAACTGGAATTCCGGAGTCTACCTGGCGGCGACCATGGGTTCTGAAAAAACTGCCGCCGCAGCCGGCAAGGTTGGGGATGTTCGTCGCGATCCTTTTGCCATGATTCCTTTCTGTGGTTATCACATGGGTGATTATTTCACTCACTGGCTCAATGTCGGTCGTACACTGCCTGAGCTGCCAAGAATTTTTGGCGTCAACTGGTTCCGCAAGGATGAGAACGGCAAATTCCTCTGGCCGGGTTTTGGTGAAAACATGAGGGTGCTGAAGTGGATTGTCGATCGTGTTCATGGCAAAGCAGGAGCTGTTGAGAGTCCGCTTGGCTGGATGCCGAAGTATGAGATGCTTGACTGGAAAGGTTTGGAGAGTATGACTGCGGAGAAGTTTACCAAACTGATGATGGTCGATCGTGAAGCATGGAAGAATGAGCTTCTTTCACATGAGGAGCTTTTTGAAATGATTTACGACAGACTGCCCAAAGAGTTTCCCCATATCCGTGAATTGATGCTCTCAACCCTCTGGAAGTCTCCGGCACACTGGTCGTTGGCTCCTGAAAACTATACTACTGAAAACTGACGTTTTACAGGAAAGAAATAAAAGAAAAGGGCGCTTTTAAAGGCGCCCTTTTCTTTTGCTTACAGGAACTTCTGATCACTCTTCATCAAGGGTAAAACCTATTTTCACGGTAACCTGCCAGTAGACAATTTTCTGGTTCTCTACATGACAGCGGGTTTCCTGAATTTCAACCCAGCGAATGTTTCTGACCGATTCGGCTGCTTTGGCAACAGCATTCTTGACTGCCTCTTCAATGCTTGTTTGCGAAGTGCCGACAAGTTCGATTTTCTTATAGATATGATCACTCATGGTTCGAATGGTTTTAGTGCTTGAAAAAAAGCTGTTATGATGTTGAGTTGAGGCTACCTGTATGTATGGCCATTGCTCATATTAGCAAATCAGTTTACAACTGCAAAATAGCAAACTCTTCAAAATGAGTATAAAGAAAGGAGAATCAGGAAAAGGTAGATGGGCTGAAAGGGGAACCGTTGTGGCCCGAAACAGCCGTACCACTGATGGCTGTTTCGGGCAAGAGGAGCAGGTTACACGCCGAGTGCTTTGAGGAGAAGCGGAATGGCGCAAAGTCCAATCGCAACGTTCGTTGCACCGCAGATTTTTGTGATGAAAGCATTCTGCTTGTACCAGGCAAAAGGCAACAGGATGGTCAGCAAGTTAATGAGCAGAAGCACCGTAGCTAAAGGCCATATTTTTCCGAGAAGGATGGCTTTGTAGCTGAAAATTGCTGTGATAAAAAAGATACCGAGAAAAAGGTGAGCATAAATCTTTTTGTCACCGGGGTTGTAGAAATGCATGGCCACAACCACCCAGAAAAATCCGTAAGTCGCAAAGATAGTGCCCAGATAAATTCTGATTTCTGGTGGCAACCCCATATCAAACATATACATGCAGACGGCCGTGAAAAGCTGCGCAACACCGCCGAACCAAAGTGCGACATGAGCAAGATTTCGGCCCAGTTTTGCATGATCAGTCTCCTCGTCAAGCCCAAACCCTAACTGCTCGAGGCCGAATACCCAGACGGTGACGATCAGCCCGAACAACCCGATTGCTTCCGGATTAACAACATTCATCGAAAGATTCTCCTTTTTTTATTGTTGATGATAAAAGGTTAAATACTCCGTCGAAAAAATGGAAATTTCAACAGGAATTTAAATGTACAGCTAATTTTTTTTAAAGAATAATAGTATTCCGCTTTGCTGTTTTTGCATCATCTTTTTACGCTTTTCAGAAGATAGTGAAAGCCCTTTTCGCGTATACTTGTCTGAGTACTCGTTGCATTGTATTATAAATCGCAGGAAATTTGGCAGCGGGATATCCCGCTTTCTTTTGATACCTTTGAGCTGTAACAATGTATTCAATGAAGATGTATTGAGGTGATGACCTTCCCTGCCGAAGATTCCATAATGACTGGACCTGATAACGCTGATGCTGAACGTCGTCGCGGCTTTACACGGCAACTTCTGTCAGCCTTTCCCGCGTTTGAAAGCAAGAATTTTCGCCGTTATTTTCCTGGGCAGGTGATTTCCATGATTGGAACATGGATCCAGATGGTGGCGCAGGGGTGGCTGGTGCTTGAAATAACAGGATCAGCCTTTGACGTTGGGCTTGCCGCTGCGGCCTCCACACTGCCTACACTTTTTCTCTCCCTGTTTGGCGGGGTTGTTGTTGACCGTTATCCCCGGAGGACTATTCTGCTCTGGACGCAATCATCGGCGATGGTGCTTGCTTTTGTACTTGGCACGTTCGCCATGACTGGTACGGTAACCCTCGGGATTATTCTTGTACTCTCTTTTCTTCTCGGTTGCGTGAACGCCCTCAATGTTCCCGCACTCCAGGCTTTTCTCAGTGAAATAGTGGAGCGTGAGCATCTCGCATCGGCCATTGCGATGAATTCGGCGATCTATAACGGTTCACGGGTTATCGGGCCAGCCATTGCCGGTGTGCTTATTTCGGCAACCGGCACAGGTACGGCTTTTATGGTCAACGGGGTCAGTTTTATTGCTGTTATTATCTCTCTACTCTCCATGAAGGAGGCGCAAAAAGTGCCGTCCGCAAAAATCAGCCAGCATCCTTTGCAGGCAATCAGAGATGGACTGAAGTACTCCTGGGAGCATCCCGTGATCCGGACAAGTATCTTGTATATCGCGGTTATCTCAATTTTTGCATGGTCTTATGTTACCATGCTGCCCTATATTGCCAAGCATATCTTCCACATGGATGCTTCGGGAATGGGCTATCTTTACGGTGTCTCTGGTCTTGGCTCGGTTGTCGGCACGGTGCTTGTTTCCATCTACTCCAGAAAAATCGACCGACTTGTCTTCATTGCAGGCGGGACAATCCTTTTTTCTCTTGCTCTTATTGGGTTTACGATGACCACTTTTTTGCCTTCAGCGCTTGTTTTTCTTTTTTTGGGGGGATTTGGATTAGTATCGGCGGTTTCGACCCTCAGCGCAACCATCCAGAGTACGGTTGACGATCGTTTCAGGGGACGGGTCATGAGCCTTTATATGATGGTGTTCATGGGCTTCATGCCGATCGGTAACCTTGAAATCGGCTATCTTTCAGAACATTTTGGGACAGGGCTTGCCATTCGCCTGGGATGTATGGTAACGATTCTGGCCGCAGTCGTTCTCGTCTTTTCAAGTCGCGGGGTGCGCATGGCCTACAGCAGTTACAAATCATCGTAACCTGCAAGGAAATGTTGACCGTGTCACCAATACGTTCACTCAAGCCCGGAGGCTTTTCTTCCAGCTCTTTCGAACTCCGGCGCGGCACCGCTCTGCAGGCGCTGTGCCATATCCAGACAGCGGTCGAGCAGGGCGCGCGCACCGTCATGCAGCTTTTTGTTGCGCTTGACCATCTCAACGTTGTGCTCCATGTCTTCCGCCGTCCAGCCGCGACTGTGAGCAATGAATGGAAACTGGGGAAAGTGCATACCCAGTTCACCAAAGAACAGCATCATCTGCCCGGCGACGGCCTGAATGTTGTCCTGTCCTCCAGTCACGATGAACCCCGCAACTTTGTTCTTCAACATGACGCGGTTCTTCAGCGTGATTTGGTTCTGCACCGTGTTCAGGCGCTCCGCCATCTTGAAGTACAATGAACTCGCCGCACCCCAGCGGATGGGCGTCGCAACCAGAACGACGTCCGCCCAGAATACCAGGTTCTCATACACTGCGTGCATGCCGTCAGCAGGGTCCATCTGTGAGATGCTGCACGGCCAGGTACAAGCCTGCGCGCTCTTGGAGTAGTAACCTTCGCAGGCACGAAAGGACTGTTCACGCAGCTTGATCATGCGTGTCTCCAGGGAGTGGTTCATTCGTGCGTGTTCAAGAGCACTTTCCAACAGTGCCTCGGAAGTCGAATAGCGTGGGTTGTTATTGTCCATGATCGTGGTCGAGATACCCAGCACGCGAAGCGCCCCAGGCTCGCGTCGCGTATCGCGATCAAGCGGATGCGGCGCATGCGCCAGCTTCTGGCGATCGGTAGCCGGCATCTCGCGTATCAGAAGCCGACCGCCCTCCACCTTGAATTCGAAACGGGGCACACGGTCCTCCTCAAAGCCGGGTTCTCCTTCACCTGACATGCGATGGAACTTCCAGTTGTGCCATGGGCAGACGATGTAGTCACCATCGAGGGTGCCCTGCCCAAGAGGCCCGCCCGCGTGATTGCAGGCACCATGGATCGCCCCAAAGCTCCCGCCATCGAATGACAGCGCAATCTTCGTGCGACCTACCACTACCTGCTGGAGTGGCTTCTTCGACAGCTCAGCCACTTCCCCCACGTCGTGCCACCTCTCTTCATTCATCGGGACCTCCTGATAATTAGATGGATCCGCCTATACTGCTGATTATTGAATTGGAACCCCCCGTTTTTCATGGGGGTAAAACCCACTGCCTGAAGATATGACTTCTCACACTGTCAACGAAAATATAGCAAGTTCAGTTCTGAAGAACTGTAAATCGCGCATATTGCTTTTTATACACCCATTTCAGGGGCGCTTTTGGCGGCTTATACGATAATGTTAATGCGCCGCCGACAGATCAGCTTTCTCCTCTTTTTTAATCTTGATAAAAAAGAGCAGCGGCAAGGCAATTGCGAACAGCAAAGCGACAAGCATGAAGGCATCCATGTAGGCCAGATGGTGGCTTTGAACGGTCAGTGTGCCTTCAAGTGAGTTCAATGCGGCCAACTCTGCACCAGCGGGCGAAAGTCCGCTTTTCATGGTGGCGGTTTGCTTTATAGCATCAAGCCTTGCAACTGCTGCTGGATCGTAAGGCGAAAGATGGCTGAGCAGCTCCACCCGGTGTTCTCCTACCCGTTTGACGATATAGGTGTTAATGAGCGCTATGCCGAATGAGCCTCCAAGTTGGCGCACCATGTTATTGAGACCGGTAGCCTGTCCGATGTCTCTGCCGTGCAGTCCTGATACGGCAAGCATGGTGACAGGAATAAAGATGAATCCGAGAGCCAAGCCACGAAGGAGCAGTATCCAGAAGAAGTCGGAAGCCCCGGACTGCATGGTTTGCTGGCCAAGTGTCCAGCAGAAGATTATGAAAGCGACCATGCCTACGGCCATCAGCTTTTTGGGTGAGATGCCTTTTTGCATTGCAATCCCGAGAGGCATGGAGATAATGCCGGTTACCATGGCGCTGGGGAAGAGTACCAGTCCGGTCAGTAAAGCAGTAAATCCGAGCAGACGCTGTACAAAGACGGGAAAGACAAAGAGTGAGCCGTAGAGGCCGAAACCTACAACAAAGGTAAGTATCGCCGCTATGGGCAGATTATGGCTGCGGGCGAGTACGCGCAGGTCAACGGCCGGTTCTTCCGTGTGCAGTTCCCACCAGACAAACGCAATAAGTGCGACCACCGCGATGATGGTAAACCAGGTGATATAGGGTGTTTCAAACCAGTCTTTTGATTCTCCCCGCTCAAGAATGAATTGCAGCGAGCCTATGCCGAGCGCCAGCAGCCCGATGCCAGTCCAGTCAATTTTTGAAACCGAGTGCTTTACCTTCGGTTCCCTGAGAAAGGTAAAGGAGGACCATGCCGCCAGTAACCCGATCGGGATATTCACAAAAAAGCACCACTCCCAGGAGAAATAGTCCACAAGGTATCCGCCGAGAAGGGGGCCTATGGTTGGGCCAAGTACCAGTCCCATCGAAAAAATGCCTGTGGCCTTGCCGCGCTCTTCGGGCCGGTAGGTTTCATAGAGGATGGCCTGGGAGGTTGGCAGGAGTGCTCCCCCGCCGATACCCTGCAGAAAGCGGAAAAAGACCAGAGCCCAGATATCGGTAGCCATGCCGCAAAACAGCGATGCTACGGTAAAAAGCAGAATTGAGCCGATGTAGTAGTTTCTTCGCCCAAGAAGGTTCCCGAGAAATCCGGAAAGAGGAATCACAATAACATTCGCAATAGCATAGCTGGTGACGACCCAAGCCACATCATCAATGCTGGCACCAAGGTTGCCGCTTATTTGTGTAATGGCGACGTTGACAATGGTGGTGTCGATCAGCTCAAGCATGGCTGAGACGATGACCGTCAGGGTAATGATGATTTTGCGAAATCCTGTATCGTAGGTCTGAGCAGGATTCGGCAGCATTGCCGCTACTGCGGTGCCGTTCTGTTGTGGTGACTGGGCCATGCGTTATGGTTTCCGGTGATTATTTTACCTTAACATCGACCACGACATTCATACCTGCAGCAAGCGGGTAATGTTTGTCAGGTTTTTCGGAAAAGATGATTTTTACCGGAACACGCTGTGTTACCTTTACAAAGTTGCCGCTTGCGTTGTCGGGCGGGAGCAGTGCAAATTTTGCGCCGGTGCCGGATGAGAGCGACTCCACCTTGCCCAGGAACTCTTTGTCGGGGTAAGCGTCCACCTTGATAATGACTGGCAGCCCGGGAGCTATTTTATCAAGCTGGGTCTCCTTGAAATTTGCAACAATCCAGAGATTTTTGCTTCCGACAAGTGCGATAAGCTGCTGGCCGGGGGCGACGTACTGGCTTGGCTGCACATTCTTTTTAGAAACCTGACCGGCGGCAGGGGCGGTAATGGTTGTGTAGGACAACTGCAGTTCAGCTTCACGCAACTCCGCTTCGCGTTTTTTAACTTCTGCCATTTTTAAAGGTACCAGTGCAAGCGACGCCTCATATTGATTGCCAGCAGCGGCATATTGGGCTGAAGCAGCCTGTGCGCCTGCACTGACACCATCAAACTCCGCCTGGGAAATTACGTCTTGTGCACGGAGATTTTTGTTGCGGCGAAGGTCGGCCTGCTGTTTCCTGTTTGTCGCTTCCGCAGCGCTGGCTGAGGCTTTCGCGGCGTTTGCCTGATCGGCCGTAGCTTTTACCGAGGCTTGCGCGCTGAGTAATGCCGCAGCAGCAATGTCGCGACGTACTGCATAATCGTTTGCGTCAAGCCGTATCAGAGTATCACCCTTTTTAACCTGCAGGTTATCAGTTGCCAAGACCTCTTCAACTTTTCCGGGAACCCGCGAAATGACCGGATAGATATCACCTTCTATTTGGGCGTTGTCCGTTTCAACGTAGAGGAATGAGTGGTAGAGTCTGCTGCCTCCCCAAATCAGGGCAATGGTCAGGAGAACGCCGATAATCACGAGACGCAGCGGGCTCGATGGTGTTCCCGCTTCTTTTCCGGAAGGAGTGTTTTCAGCCATTTTATTTGATTCAGGTTGTTCCATGGTCTTTGTTGTTGTCAGGTGTTTTCAGAATGACGACGGGGCACAACGCCTGGCGCATGACCGATTCTGCAGTGCTTCCCATCAGCAGCCGGGCTATGGCGGTGTTGCCGTGGGAGGCAAGAATGATCATATCAGCATGGTGCTCTTTTGCATAGTTGAGTATGGCTGCGGCAGGTTCACCGTGCTGCACCGTAAAGAGGGCGCGTACATTGTTGCCGGAAAGCATGTCACTGTAGCGCGAGAATTCATGCAGGTGTTTTCTTAACATGCCTTCCTCACTCTCGGCTCCATGCGCGACATAAAGTACCATGAGTTCTGCACCGGTGCAATGCATTGCAGCAGCATATCGAACGACGGCATCGGATGCGGCGGAAAAATCCACAGCGCAGATAATTTTTTTCAGTGGGAGTTCCATTTTACCAGAAGATTTCCCCGGTTGCACGTTTCAGGGTATAGTTATTCAGGACATAAGCATAAGCGGCCTGCAGCCGGGCAAGTTCTGCCTGGGAGAGTGATGCTTCGGTATCAAGCAGATCAAGCGCAGTCGCCATGCCGTTTTCGTAACGGGCCCTGGCATGTTTTGCTGCAAGCTCAGCCTGTTGTACCTGTACTTCAGTTGTCGTCATCTTTTCCGAAGCGGTCTGGAGGGCGTGGAGCGTTTCCAGGACATCGGTTTTCACCTGCTGTTCGGTATCAAGCCTTCTCTGGGTTGCGGCACGGAGCTGGGCGGCACTTTCCTGCCGCTCAGCACTTGTACGAAAACCGGTAAAGAGCGGAATCTCGAGGTGCAGGATTCCGGAAACGTTGTTGCGCATTTCATGAATATCAGGCTGGTAGCCATTGGTGGTTCCATAAGAGATACTTCCTGTAACAACGGGCTTCCCCTCTTTTGCGGCAAGTGAACGACGCAATTTTGCCGCTGTTTCATTCTCTTTGGAAAGTTGCAGCTCGAGGCGTTGCTCCAGAGCCTGGGCGACAAGTCCGGATTCTGCACGGCCACCTGTGGGGGTAACAGCAAACGATCCCAGGAGCGTCATCGGCGCATTTTCTGCGATCCCGGTCAGTCGGCGCAGGGTTAATTCACTGCGTCGAAGTTCATGCTCCAGGTCAAGGGTTCTGTTGCGTGCGGCAGCGATGCGCACCTTCGTTGAATAGAGATCAAACGGGGTTGCAGCTCCGGCCTGGTATCGTTTTGTCGTGTACTCCAAGGCTTTGTTGAGTGCAGCAATCTGTTTTTCTTCTACGCGGAGATTTTCGTGGAGAAACAAAATGCCGTAAAAGAGCTGCACGGTCTGCCAGGAGAGTTCCCGGCGAGCCAGTTCCAGCGAGTGTTCCGCTGTTTTTTTCCCTGTCAGCGCAAGATCGACATTGTTGCCCCGTTTTCCGAAATCGAGCAGAGTTGCACGAGCGGTCACCTTGGCATCATAGTTGTCATGAGGCATGAATTGCAGCGGAGCGCCTCCGCCAAAACTCACTTCGGAAACAGGATCAAGCCAGGTATACCCGGCACTGGCCGTGATCTGGGGGAAATATGCGCTTCGGCTCCGGGTGACTCTTGCGTCAGCCGCACTCATCTCTTCAGCCGCAGCTTTCAGCGCAGGATTGTTGTCGCGGACAAGATGGATTGCTGTTTCAAGGGTAAGCGGAGCTTCTCCTGCAGCTTTGACGGCGCCTGCCGCTCCTGGCCATGACAACATCAGTGCTGTTGCAGCGATACTTGCGGTTCTGGCCAGTCTACTCTTCTTTATCATGGAGCTATGGTTTGTTCCGTTATGTTTGTTCCTCCTATTAATCTGCAATTTATGTGCCAGAAATCAGGACTGCCGGAATAATCAGTTACATCAGTGCTTTACAGCGTAGCTTCACGCACTTTCGATCCCTTGTGTTCCGAAAAGTTCAGAATTTTCTGTACTATGTGTTCCGACGTTTCAGGAATATCATTCATATTTTCTTGTGTCATGAGCAGTTCTTCCGTCCATGAGGCCCATAAGCTGATGCAATATATTGGCGATGCAGTCGGTTCTATCCGTGATCCCCAGGAGCTTTTCCGGACGGTTACGGACAAGCTGCGTCTTGTTTTTGAGTTTGATTCCGCTGCCATTATCACCTTTGACAAAGAGAGGCGGTACAGCAACGTTTTTTTTGAAATGCTCCGTTTTCAGCTTCCAGAGAGCTTTGATCGCAAAAAAAGACTGATTGCCGACTCGTGGATTGAGCCGCATCTTGCCGATCAGTCGGTTTCGGTGATCAGTATCGAGGAGTCGCTTGAGCGTTATCCTCTGGATCTTCCCCTGCCGCAGATACTCTACGATCTTGGTATGCGGCAGGTAGCTCTTTCTCCGCTGCGAACCGGAGGCAAGGTGATCGGGTTTCTCTGTTTTGTGTCAAAGGATGAAAAAGAGTGGTCTGAGAGCGATAAAGAGCTTCTAGCAACTCTTTCATCGCCTGTCGCCGTGGCGGTCAGTAATGCGCTCGCTTATGAGGAGCTTCGGCAGCGCGAAGCGCAGACGGTCATGCAGCTTGCAGTCAACAATGCTCTGCTTACCATCAAGGATCGCAACCGGATGCTGCTCGCGGTCTGCGAGCAGATTGAAAAACTGGTGCCTTGTACCTTTCTTGGTATCCGCGTGATGGGGGCGGATGGCGCCTATCGTCTTTACGACAATTTCATGCGTGAACATGGTGGAGGTTTTGTTCCGGTCTCCTCGCAGCAGGTGCTTGCTCTTGAGGATTTTGAGGAGATAGCCCGGGAGAGTTTTTCACTCATTACCAGTCCCGGCTGTTTTTGTGGTGAATCCTTTCTTCAGCTTTGCCGTGAGTACCGAATTCTGGCACATGTCAGGGAGAAATTCGGCATCTGTTCCCTGTTGACGGTTCTGCTCTGGGATACGCCGGGCAGTCGTGCCGGGCTGATTATCTCCGATACCTCCCGGTCGTTTGAAGAGCATGACCAGGTGACGGTAGGTCTGATTGTGCCTCAGCTCTCTCTGGCCCTGCAGAACTTTCTTGCTTTTGAAGAGATTGACGAGTTACGCCGAAAACTTGAGGGTGAGCGGACCTCTCTTATTGAAGAGATCAATGCTTCGCATAATTTTGAAGAGATTATCGGTCAAAGTTCTTCCCTTTTGGCGGTCTTGCGCAGGGTCAGCCAGGTTGCCCCTACTGATGCGACGGTGTTGATTCAGGGTGAAACCGGAACAGGCAAGGAGCTGTTTGCCCGGGCTCTCCACAATCTTTCAGCCCGAAGCAAGCGTGCGTTGATCAAGATCAACTGTGCAACCCTTCCAGCCCCCCTCATTGAGTCAGAGCTGTTTGGCCACGAAAAAGGGAGTTTTACGGGCGCCACAGAACGGCGGATCGGCAAGTTTGAACTGGCTGAAGGGGGCACTATTTTTCTGGATGAAATCGGTGAGCTTCCTCTTGAGTTGCAGGCGAAGCTGTTGCGTGTGCTTCAGGAGCGTGAGCTTGAACGGCTTGGGGGAAAACAGGTGATCAAGGTTGATGTCCGTGTCATTGCCGCGACGAACCGTGATCTTGCCCGTGAGGTTGCCGAGGGGCGCTTCCGTGAGGATCTCTTTTTCCGACTCAACGTTTTTCCTCTTGCTATTCCGCCGCTCAGCGAACGTCGTGAAGATATTGCCATGCTCGCCGCCCATTTTGCGGCAAAGTTTTCAAAGGAGTTCGGCAAGCCGCTTCGTTCTTTCCGGGAGAGCGACATGAATCGCCTGGTTGATCGTGAGTGGAAGGGCAATATCCGCGAACTTGCTCACCTGATTGAGCAGGCGGTTATTGTTTCTGATGGCACGACGCTTGATTTTTCGACGATTTTATCCTCTTCTTTGGCCCCAGAACTTCCGGCAGCAAGCCATACCAGAACCATGCGTGATTTTGAACACGAGGTGACCGTGATGGAGCGAGAGCTGATTCTTGATGCTCTCAGCCGTTCAAAAGGAAGGGTGAGCGGGGTGGGCGGAGCTGCCGAGCAGCTTGCCCTGCATCCCAAGACGCTGTACTCCCGGATTGAGAAGCTTGGGATCAGTAAGCGATATTTGTAAGCCTCCTCTTGTTTCTCCTGGGCAAATGATAGCGGGTTGTGGCTACGGCAGCACATTGAGTTGGATGTGAAAACGGGTAATGACCGATGAGTCGCCCTCCCATGAGCGCCACTGCTTCAGCATGATGTCGCCACTTCCGCTCTTTTTCCCCTTGAAGATGAAAACAACTTTTCCGCCGGAGCCAACACCAGTCGATGAAGGATAATACGCTTCGGAGGGAAGCTCGCTTAAAAGATCCGGGTCATAGCTCTCGACCGTCCATCGATACCCTGTCGTAGCGTTTTCAGGCAGGGATATCCTGACAGTTTCATTCCGGCGGATATCCATCGTGCGGTTATTATCCGTTTCAACGAGTACGTGCTCCATTGTTACATATTTTGCATTTCTTTGACAGGAAGCTGCACCGGGGGAAACGGTGATGAACCATGTTCCCACCAGCACAGCCGTGCGCGCAAGGGAGAGAAAATTATCTTTTTGTCTTACAAGCCCTGTCACAAGAATCCGGTTCAGAGTGTTATACCATAGCTCTCGTTAAAGAACGCAGCCGAGATGTAGGCCTCGCTGGCGTAGCCGAAACCTCCGTCACCCCAACCTGTACCCCAGCTGTTGCGTACAATGAAGCGCCTGTCTGCCCTATAGCCGACAATGGCGACGCAGTGGCCACCTCGAACAGTAGCTGGCTGAAAGGTATCCAGATTACCGTGAGTTGAAGTGGCGCGATCCCACGTCGCATCTACATTCAGTCCGGCTTCAATCGGACCGTGGGTAGCAAGCCAGGTACGCCAATTGGCAAGATTATTTCCAAGGTTGTAATAGGCTGCGATCTTGCGGGTTGCGGCAGTCGAATAAAAGGTGTTCTCAGCGCCGAGATAGAGGTAGTTCGTGAGATGGAACGGCAGCAGGGTGTCGAGTACGGCACCTTTATTTCTAAGGATATCAACGGCACCCTTGAGGGTTGTCCCGGCTGACTCGATGAAGGTGTTCGGATTTGGGTCCGTGTCAAGTTCCTTGGAACCCATCCAGGAGAGGCGAATTGAGAGATGATCAGTTTTAGCCAATCTGCCAGCTTGGACAAAATGGTAACGGGCAACGCCGTCGGTGGAACCCCAGCCGACGCATGAACCTGTCGGACCCTGGTCGCCAACGTCCCACCATGGGGCCCGCAGGTCTACGCTTGCAGGCAGGGCTGCAACTGGAGCGGCAATGGCATTGGCTTCGAGGGCATGCTCGATGCGCCAGTCTCTCTCGGTATTTAGCGATGGCACCACATTGCAAATCCGGTTAGCTTCTGGTCTTGAATCATGTTTTCCAGTCATAATTATTCTCCTGAGTTTTGTGAGAGAACCGCAATGGTTATGGCTCCCGTCAATGAATAGGAAAAAAACAACTCTTTTGTCGCTAAAGTAAATTGTTGATTATCACCCCCTTTCAGAGTGGTATCATTTCGAAATGTAACTGGGGCTATGAAAAATTTAGTCGTGTACTGTGTATCGGTTGGGTAATGTTGTGGCGGAATCGAAGTAAGGCAAAAGCGAAAAATAAGAATCACTTAAGGTTACTCCCATAGCTTTTTGATGGTGCCAACCAAATCAAACAGGAAAGCTATAATGACACAGTTAAAGAAGCTAACCATTTGCAAAAAAGCTAAATAACCAGCTCAAAAAAAATATTTTTGAGAGGGGATCTTTTTTGCGTTAGTTGCTCGTGATAAAGCGGTAAAGCGCAACGTTTCTTATTTATTGTTTTCCGCGAATACCGGCTTCTTTTTACAATTAATGTACTTTTATTTTCCGATTATCACAACTGCAAATTTTATTCTCCTTTAGAATTCAGTGCAACCCAATAGCAATGTTTTCAAGAATTCAGGCCAAACATGCATTTTCAGCGGGAAAGTTGTGAAGGTGTTGCGGTAAATGTCCTTTTCACCCGCACACCTTCCGTATAGCCCGCGCCACAATTGGAATTCCTTCAGCGATCTGCTCCGGGGTGTTGTTACAGTAGGAGAGGCGCAATGAATTGTTGCGCTTCCCTGCCGGATCGAACGTTTTGCCTATCACAAATACCGCGCCGCCCTCAATGGCAAGTTGCACAATTCTCGTAGCATCTGTCTCTTCCGGCAGAGTGAGCCATAGGTAGAAGCCTCCGCGTGGTTCGTTCCACTCGACATAGTCCGGAAGGTGCTCCCTGAGAGCGGCCACCATGGCGTTCGCCCTTCTCTTGTACTCCTGTCGAACACTGGCGATATAGCTGTAAATCTGGCCGGAGCGGATAAACTCATCGGCAAGAACCTGAGTAAAGCTCGGCGAACAGGCATCGGCAGACTGCTTGATCAGTTCGCATTTCTGGTAGATCTCTTCGGGCACCAGCATCCATCCAAGCCGCAGGCCGGGGCCAAGAATTTTGGAAAAGGAGCCGGTATAGCAGATCTCAATTCCTTCAGGATTGATCGCCTTGATGGGCTTGAGTTGCTCACGATCCTCTTCGTAAAAGTAGAGGTCGCCGTAAGCATCATCCTCAATCAGCGGAATATCGCGGCCCTGAAGTGCAGTTATAAGCTGCGCTTTGCGGTCAGAACTGTAGAGCAGCCCTGCCGGGTTGTGGAAATATGGGGTGATGTAGAGAAATTTAGGCTTCTCTTGTTGGTCGATCTCCTGTTGCAGCGCCTCCATGACAATACCATCACGGTCAACCGGGACTCCTCTCAATTCAGCATCGTAGGAGCGGAAAGCCGAAAGCGCTCCGATAAAACAGGGATTTTCAACGAGGACAGGGTCGTGGGGATCAATAAAGGCTTTGCCGAGCAGATTGAGTCCCTGCTGTGATCCGGTGGTGATGAGCAGCCGGTTCGAGTGTACCGGCAACCCCTTTTTTTCGAGGAAGCCGCTCAGTGACTCAAGCAGTGAGGGAAGGCCGGGTGTCGGGCCGTACTGAAATGCGATGCGCTTTTTTTTGATGTCGAGCCCTTTGAAAAGATCCTCAATCTCCTGGACAGGAAAGAGATCATTGCCGGGCATTCCACCCGCAAAAGAGATGATATCCGGTCTTGAGGCCAGGGTCATAAGATCCCTGATTTCGGAAGAGCGGAGTGATGAAACGGCTTTTGAAAACCTTGGCATGTTGGTAGTTGGTTACACCTGATAGACATCCCCTTCCTGCAGCAGCTCCATTTTGTGCTCCTGCAGGACATCAATGAGTTTCTGAAGCGATTCCGCTCTGATAACCACTGTGGCTTTGCACTCTCCGGAGGCGAAAGCGTACATGTAGTCAATGGCGACGTTATTATCTGAAATGAGCTGCAGTGCCTTGTGCAGTCCGCCGGGTCTGTGGGGGATAATCATCCCGACCACATCGGTGATTTTGACGGCAAATCGAGCCTTGCGAAGTATCTCTGCCGCTGCATCCGGTCGTCCGACAATCATGCGCAGAATACCGTAGTCGGCAGTATCGGCAATGCTGAATGCCGAGATGTTGATGTCGTTGGCGGCAAGAATCCCGGTCAATTCGGTCAGCCGGCCAGTCCTGTTTTCGAGAAACACCGAGAGTTGTTTGATAATCATAGTTTTATTTGAGTTTCCGGTTATCAATGACCCGCTGCGCTTTGCCCATGCTCCGTTCAATGGTGCCGGGTTCAACCAGCCGGATGGTGGCGCTGATGCCGAGAATGCTGGAGATGTTTGCCTTGATCCGCTTGCGGAGCCCCTCAAGCTCTTTTATCTCATCGGAGAAGAACTGCTCTTCAATCTCTACCCGGATTTCGAGGGTGTCGAGGTTGTTCTCACGATCCACCACCAGGAGGTAGTGTGGCTTGGTTTCGCTCATCTCAAGCAGCACTGATTCAATCTGTGAAGGGAAGACGTTGACGCCGCGAATGATGAGCATATCGTCCGAGCGGCCTACGCATTTTTCCATGCGCACCAGCGTGCGGCCGCATTCACACCGGTCGGCGTGAAGCCGGGTCAGGTCGCGGGTGCGGTAGCGGATGAGGGGCATCGCCTCTTTGGTCGCGGGGGTGAAGACCAGTTCGCCAAGCTCGCCATAAGGCAGCACTTCGCCGCTCTCGGGGTTGATGATTTCAGGGATAAAGTGATCTTCAAAAATGTGCATTCCCTTCTGGCAGTGGCACTCCATGGAGACACCTGGCCCGATGATTTCGCTGAGGCCGTAAATATCGTAGGCTTTGATGCCGAGTAGCTGCTCAATTTGAGAGCGCATCTCTTCGGTCCAGGGTTCTGCACCGAAAACACCCGCTTTCAGTTTGATATTCTTTGGGTCGATTTTTTCTTCAACAAGCGCTTCGCCGAGATAGGCAGCATAGGAGGGCGTGCAGGCCAATACCGTGGAGCCAAAGTCCTCCATGAGCTGGAGCTGTTTTTTGGTGTTGCCGCCGGAGATGGGAATAACCGTCGCGCCAACTTTTTCTGCGCCGTAGTGCAGGCCGAGACCACCGGTGAAGAGTCCGTAGCCGTAGGCAACCTGGATCATGTCAGACTTGCCTATTCCCGCCATGGAGAGTGAACGGGCCACCACTTCGCTCCACATCTGGATATCATTGTGGGTGTAGCCGACAACCGTTGATTTTCCTGTCGTGCCGCTCGAGGCATGAATCCTGACAATATCTGTCTGCGGTACGGTAAAAAGGCCAAAGGGATAGTTGTCGCGCAAATCCTGTTTGGTGGTAAAGGGAAGTTTTTTCAGGTCATCAATGGTTTTGATGTCTCCGGGCTCGATACCCTTCTCCTGGAGCTTTTTGCGATAAAATGGAACCGAGTCATAAACTCTCTTTACCATTGATGCTACTCGTTCTCCCTGAAGCTTCAGGAGCTCTTCACGCTCCATACACTCGTACTGTTTATTCCAGATCATGTCGCTGTCGCTTGAAGTTGAGATAATGCTTGTCCTGTTCGGAATGCACGGATGTTCATGGCTGCAATATCGGCCCCTTTTGCCTGAAAGAGTTTCTCTATGGAGGCTTCAACCATTTCGGTGGCAATACCGATGAATGGTGCAGCAGCTCCGAGCATCACCATGTTAGATGTTCTTATACTGCCTGCCTCACGGGCAAGTTCGGCCGCGTTGACCAGCACCGGACAGTTCGTGTGGTGCAGTTCCTCAAGAATCTGCTCTGTTGTCGGGTAGCCCTCCATATTGATAAAGGAGTCTGTTGAGGTAACTATTCTCCCCTCTGGAGCAAGAAAGGGAAGATAGCGCAACGCTTCAAGAGGTTCAACCGAGAGGATCAGGTTTGCTGTTCCTTCCGCAATAAGGTCGGAGAATATCTCCTTGTCAGCAATCCGGAGGTGCGACTGCACTGCACCGCCCCGCTGGCTCATGCCGTGAACTTCTGCCTGGCGAACGGTCAGGCCGCTCTGCAGGGCGGCATGGTCGATAACCGCCGCAATGGTGAGTATTCCCTGTCCTCCGACACCTGCAAGAATAATGTTGATCTGCATACTACTGTTACGCTTTGGCCGCAGGATTCCGTTTTTTCCGTGCAGCAGTTTCAATACATTCACGTTGTGCAACAACTACCGACACACCATCCCAAGCAATCTCCTCCCTGAGTACAGCAATGTTCTCTGCAAGGTGCGATTTCAGCGGGATAATGGTTTTAAGATGTGCCTCATCAACGCCAAGTCCCCGGCAGATATCCAGCAATCTTGATCCATTTGCCGAAGAGTCCTGGCCGCCGGTCATGGCGGTGGTGTCGTTATCGGCTATGATAACGGTGAGCGGCGCGCGGTCGTTGATGGCATCAAGTAGGCCGGTCATGCCGGAGTGGGTAAAGGTTGAATCACCAATGACGGCGACTGCAGGTCGCAGGCCAGCATCCGCAGCACCTTTGGCCATGGTGATGGAAGCACCCATATCGACGCAGGTATGAATGGCGTTGTATGGCGCGAGCGCTCCAAGTGTGTAGCAGCCGATGTCGGAGAAAACGTGTTGCTGCACGTGTGCATTCATCACCGTATTGAGTGCTTCGTAGAGGTCGCGGTGACCACACCCCTTGCAGAGTTCCGGTGGGCGGTTCACCATAATGGCCGGTACTGGAATGACCTCTTTTTTTGCAAGACCGAGAGCAAGAGCGACACTGTCGGCATTGAGTTCTCCGGCACGAGGAAGTGTTCCGTCAAGGCGTCCCGATATATTTTTATTACCAAAATATCCTCTCAGCAGCTCTTCATAAACAGGATAACCCTCCTCGGCAACAAGAATAGTCTCACAGGAGTTGAAAAGCGCTTCGATCTTTTTTCTCGGCAGAGGGTAGTGGCCAATCTTCAGCACGGGGCAGTCGAGGGCATAAGCCTGTCGTACCTCCATGACGTAGTTGAAGGCAATGCCGAAGGCAAGAACGCCGGTTGTGCCTGTTCCGGGTATGAGTCGGTTCAGCCATGATTGCTCCGAATGCTCTTCAAGTTGAGCCTGCATGGCGAGCAGGTTGTTGTACTGGCGGCGCGCGTTATGCGGCATCAGCACAAAGCGTTCCGGAGCATAAGGCGCATTGAGCTGGTTTTGTGTTCGTCTTGCCGTGCCTTCCACTCCCGCACGAGAATGCGCAAGCCTTGTGGTGAGTCGGAGCAGTACCGGCAGCTTGAGGGATTCAGAGAGATCGAACGCATACCGGGCAGCATCGTAGAGCTCCTGCTGTGATGCAGGTTCAACCACGGGCAGCATGGCAAATTTGCCATAGACCCGGCTGTCCTGCTCGTTTTGCGATGAGTGCATCGAAGGATCGTCGGCTACAGCCACCACCAGACCACCGTTAACGCCGGTAATGGCCGAGTTGATGAAGGTATCGGCGGCGACATTCAGCCCCACATGCTTCATGCAGACCAAGCTTCGCTTGCCAGCGTACGACATGCCGAGTGCCGCCTCGTAAGCTGTCTTTTCATTAGCCGACCAGGCA
The DNA here is from genome assembly GCA_903887845.1 of uncultured Chlorobiaceae bacterium. Taxonomy (GTDB): domain Bacteria; phylum Bacteroidota; class Chlorobiia; order Chlorobiales; family Chlorobiaceae; genus Chlorobium. Next base: position 175 of record CAISRC010000069.1, on the reverse strand, counting down.
GAACGAACGGGTTGTTCCCGGTCACCCTTGTTTTTCTGGATGTATTCGGTGATTTCGGTCGAAGGTGTTCCGGGGTAGGCATAGACGCCGGATATTCCGCCGTCAAGGGCCCCAAGCGCAATGGCCTCAGCGCCCAGCAAAAGTTGTTTCATCGTGAGCTCATTGAAAAAGTTGT
>CAISRC010000068.1 GCA_903887845.1 uncultured Chlorobiaceae bacterium | reverse complement strand
TGAATATATTGAAGTGTTTTACAACAGGAAAAGGAAGCACTCAACATTAGGGTATAAATCGCCTGTTGAGTTTTTACGTTATAAACAACAACCAAAAGCTATGGCTTCTTAGGGTGTCCATTTTTTTGTTGCAAGTTCAGATCAGGTACACCGTCTTGAGAAAAAGGTAGCTCGTGAGAAGATCGTTTTAGCCTCCTTGCCGGAACTCTCACTGCAAATCGTCGAGTTTGCCCGTGAACATGGGCGCATAACTATAGGAGAAGCTGTCACGTTGACTGGCGGTAGCCGCAACACCCTGAAGGGACACTTCCGAAACCTTGTCGAACGCGGTCATCTTATCCTGCACGGCAGTGGGCGAGGTGTATGGTATGAACTGGGGTAGCTCCAAAGGTAGAAATACATCGGTTCCCGGACAAGAATACTACTCCAACACCGTTTTACTTTTTAGTAAAATCGCTTTCCAGATGCAAGTATATTCCGGATACGTCAAGCAATTCATAAAATCATCTCCAAAGAGTAAAAGTTAACGTTGTATTCTTTGTCATCAGAGGCAGTTGTTAAATAATCCTTAATAACTGGATTTCTTCCCAACTCATTTTATTTTAATATATTAGATATATGCGTGCTGATATTTGGCATTTTCGGATCTGATAAGCTTTCATGGAAATTCAGTGGCTGAGTTTACCGAGGCATTCCATGAAGCTGTGGATGATTACGTATCAGCCTGTAAGAAATTGGGTCAGGCATCCGAAAAACTTATTATAGCTTACCATAAATAGGGGATATCCAAAAAATAAACTACTTTTGGCTGGTCAAAAAAATGCTTACCGGGTTATAAAAAAAAATCCCAATTCTGAGGTTACACCGTACTATGAATAAGTTCGTCAGGTACTTCCTCTTCTACCTCGGCGGCTTGCTCCTGCTGCTGCCGTTCTGGATAATCGGCACCTTTGGCAACGGAGTGACTGTCGAACAGATCATCTTCCACCTGCGGTCGGGCATTGAGGCCGTCGAAGCCATCGACCGCACATTGAAGGCCAGCTTTGCGACGCACGTTCTGGTCATGCCGCTGCTTTTCCCGCTCACAGCGGCCATCATCTCTATAATCGCCTCCAGGCTGGCCACGGGCAGATCGGCCATCGTCGAAAAACTGCTCACCACATCATGCCTCGTGCTTCTTCTGTCCGGATCGGCAGCCTTCGTCTATAAGCTGCACATTTCTCAGTACATCGCATCACGATTCGGGCGCGATATCTTTTCAGGGCTGTACGCCGACCCTTCGAAACAGCGGTTCAAGCCCCCGGTAAAAAAGAAAAATCTGGTACTGATCTATGTAGAATCGCTTGAGACCGACCTTGCAGAGATCAGGCCGGGTAACGTCAATGCCATCAAGGAGATCGAAGAGCTTCCGGGCAACAAGGTGAAGGATTTTCTCCAGGCACCGGGAACCAGTTGGAGCATCGCCGGCATCTTCTCAAGCCAGAGCGGAGTACCGCTCAAACCATTTTACTACAATCTCAAGGAAGAAGGGAATTTCATGGGCAATTTCGCGCAGCATGGCTTATGCCCGAGCCTGGTCTGCCTGAGTGATATTCTGTCCAGAAACGGATATACCCAGTACTTCCTGACCGGACCCGACCTAAAGTTCGCGGACATGGACAAGTTTTTTTCAAGCCACCATTACAACTACGCCATCGGTCGCGAAGAATGGCTAAGTCATGGCGTTGACAAAAGCCTGTTCACCACTTGGGGCGATGGCATCCAGGATGACACCCTGCTCGACGAGGCCTACAAGATCATTAGGACCGAAAGGGCCAGAAAACGACCGTTTGTCGTCTCCCTGATCACTGTCGACACGCATTTCCCGGACGGGTTTCCATCGCCAAGGAGCAACAGTGAAGAGGCACATTCGAGCTTCACGGGAGCGTTCCGCTACACTTCGAGACAATTGGCCGCTATGGTCAGAAAGCTGATCGCTGAAGGCGTGCTCGAGGATACGGACATCATCATCATGGGAGACCACCTTTTCATGGCAAGCGACGAACAGATCAAAAACAACTTCTCCAGCGCACGTCGTATCTACTTCAAGATGATTACTGCTGACAAACGTAAGCCGAACCGCGACACGATGACCCATTTCGACATTGCACCGACTATCCTCGACCTTCTGGGCATGAGGAGGAATCCGGACAAGCAATTCGGCCTGGGTATCTCGCTTTTCTCGAAAATCTCGCAGGAGAACTACCGTCGCCACCTGAAGCAGGTGATGAGCGACGAGATCCTCACCCCCTCCATCGTCTACGACCGGTTCTGGAACCTGCACCGTCAGCCCGGAAAGTAAACCCGTGTTTTTTTTAGCAGAAAATCGGTTTCTTTCATCTGCCCGTAATGACTTTTACTACAGGCTGACTCAAGACGACTTTGTCAAGCCTGGTAACCCGCAGTTCTCCAGGCGGGTCCATTTCGGCACCAATGACGTTCACAATGCAGCGATAGTGATATGGTCCGTTTTCAAAATCGTAATGATGATTTCCACCACTTCCGTCGAAGGTAACGGAACCGTTACGCAACACTAAGTCCGGCTGTTCAGTAGTTTTTTTATGTACAGGCCAAGCCGAGTAACGGAACTTGTCGTCAGTAAGGCGATCAATGCGAATCCGGAATTTTGCGGTTTCCCATTCAAGAACAGGCTCTGCAAAGTTACGCAAGCCGCTGTGTACATTGCTTCTGTCAGCTTTAATCAGTTCGGCGCGCTTATGTTTTCCCTTTTCTGTCTCATAGTTGATTGCAGTTATTCTCCCTTCCTCGTCAAGCCACAACGATCCGTTTTGGAACATAATTCCTCTCCACCCCATCTCTGACCAATCGGATGAAGCCCGGGAGGTGGAAATCGCAGTTACTATTTTTTCGTCAAGGATTTCGTCATAAACTTCCAGGAATTGTCCCGGGTTGTCTATGCTTGAAAGGGGAGTCCTTCGTTGTAGCGGGTACGACACTACATGAGCTAAAGCCATCCGGTCTTTACTGGCGACAACTTTTATGAAATGTTTGACTGTGTTTTCAAAAACCGGTTCAGCACTCCAAAGAGAGCAAGAAAAGGAAAGGCTTATTACACAGGCAAGTATTGTCGCTGTAATCAGTTTCATGCTTATCCTCACCAAAGGTTCGGCACATGATATAAGCTTCGGACCGATGCGGTTCATTTTTTCAGCTTCGCTTTCATTTCTTTGACAGTCTCTCCGCCGATGCCTGGATTAACATCCTCCTGTTCCCTGATCAGTACAGTTTTTATTCGAATCCGGTTGCACATTCATCGGCATAGAGAAAGATACTAAGCAATTTCAGCATGTTGTCAACATCCTTTACTGTCAGGAAATAAGCTGCCTCAGCGGTTCTTATCTCATAGCTTCTTTGGCTGTCCGGAAAAATGAAGCAAGTTCACATTTCAATGATTACGGATAAATGAGTGAGCGTAAGAGTGTTTCTCCAACCGGTTCATTGTTCAATAATGGGACGAGTGCAAATCGATCGGCATATCGATGAGCCACATCATCAATTTCCTTTACTTCATTCTTTGCCCGTTCCAGCAACAGTGAAGATTGCGACACTGCTGCAGCCACACTGTTGTTGATAATCCAGCCCCATGGTTCGATGCCCGCGCGTCGCAAATCTTCCTGCAAATTGACCGCCTCAAGAACAGGTGTTGTTTCGGCCAAAGTGACAATCAACACCTTTGTCTGTTTCTGGTCTTGTAACTGCATCATGGGGGTGACATCGTGCAAACCGGTTCGTCCTGCTTGACGGCTGACTTCCCGGTGATATGCTCCGGTGGCATCGAGCAGCAACAGTGTATGTCCCGTTGGCGCCGTATCGATAACAACAAATTTGTTATCAGCCTCACGGATGATACGCGAGAATGCCTGAAAGACAGCGATTTCTTCGGTGCATGGCGAACGGAGGTCCTCTTCAAGCAGGGCTAAACCTTCGGCATCAAGCTGAGCACCTTTGGTATCCAGCACCTGCGTCCGGTAGCGTTCGGTTTCAACTTCAGGGTCAATCCTGCTCACCGTAAGGTTTTCAACCCTGCCAGTCAGCGTTTTGGTGAGATGGGCCGCCGGGTCGGTCGTCGTCAGGTGTGTCGGGAGGCCTCGATGTGCCAGTTCAACGGCAACGGCAGCAGCCAGAGTGGTTTTGCCAACTCCGCCTTTACCCATAAACATGATGAGCCCGTGACTATCGGCAGCAATTTCGTCAACCAGTGCGGAGAGTTTTGGCGCATCGATGGTGACAGACGTATCCCGTTCGACGATGAGCTGCTGCACGTTTGCCGTGAGCAATTGGCGCAAGGCTTCAAGGCCGACAAGATTGAATGGCTTGAGCGGTAGATGATCGCAGGGCAAGGTGTTAAGAATGGCAGGCATTGCTGAGAGAGCTGCTTGCTCACGGGAAAAGATCGCCTCTGCAAGAGCGTCCTCCTGGGTTTCGCTTTGGGGGAAGAGCCCGTTTATGACAAGAAAGTGTTGTGATATCCCGATGACTGCGAGTTCTTGATACGTGCGAGCGACCTCCTGTAACGTTGCATTTTGTGCTCGGGAGACCAAAATAAGGCGAGTACGCGAAGGATCTGCCAGGGCTTCAACAGCAGCCTTATACTGTGCGCGATGTTTTACAAGTCCGGCCAACGGTCCAAGACACGATGCATCTCCTTTTCCCTTTTCAATGAAGCTGCTCCAGGCACCGGGAAGCTGTAGCAGCCTGATGGTATGACCGGTTGGCGCCGTATCAAAGATGATATGGTCGTAGTCGGCATGCAATGCGGTGTTCGTCAGGAGCGAAGTGAACTCGTCAAAAGCGGCGATTTCCGTTGTACATGCTCCGGAAAGTTGTTCCTCAATGCTGTTGACCACGGTTTCAGGGAGTAAGCCCCTTACCGGCCCCACGATGCGTTCGCGGTAGAGCTGCGCGGCAGCCTGGGGATCAATTTCCAAAGCAAAAAGGCGTTCCACTGCCGTCAGAGCGGTAATCTGATTGCCTATAGTGACACCAAAAACCTGACCAACGTTGGATGCCGGATCGGTGCTGACAAGTAACCGCAGTCCCTCATCAGCAAGGTGAATGGCCGTTGCGCATGCTATGGACGTTTTCCCGACACCCCCTTTTCCGGTGAAGAAAAGGAAGCGAGGTGGTTGTTCAAGAAATAAAATATTGAGTGATGGTCTGCTTGTGGTCAGCAGCATTTACTTCCTGAGCAACAACTCTTTGCAGGTTTAGCGGTAGCGTCAGGCAGCGTTATGTCGAGCCAGCTCGCCAGCTCAGCCCGGCTTGGGTATTGTCCTGCCAACACGATGTCGCCATCAAGGAGAAGAAGCGGAAGTCCATCCTGGCCTGCGAGCTCAAGGTATGCTTTAACCATCTGATTTTCTGCAAAGGCCATTGGCTGCTGTGCCAGATTGAATCGTTCAATGTGAGCTCCCTGTTGTTTTGCCCACTCTACATCTGCTGCGAAACTGATCAATGCCTGATCTGCATCGACACCACATACCCCTGTACTGCAACAAAGGGCTGGATCAAATACCTCTATTTTTTTCATGTTCAACGTTGATTACGTGTTAATAAAATTAGACTCAGGCTTCGATTTTTTCCCCAAAAGAGTTTTCCTTGAACCAGAGCGCCACATTGACCAGTGCAATCAGAGCGGGAACCTCAACCAGCGGGCCGATCACTGCGGCAAAAGCTTCCCCGGAGTTGATTCCGAAAACCGCAATCGCTACGGCAATGGCGAGTTCAAAGTTGTTGCTTGCTGCGGTGAAGGAGAGCGTTGCCGTTTTGGAGTAGTCTGCACCAACCTTGCGACCCATATAGAACGAAAGAAAAAACATGATCACAAAGTAAAGCAGCAGCGGTATTGCAATACGCACCACATCAAGAGGTATTTTCACGATATAGCCTCCCTTCAGAGAAAACATGACGACAATGGTGAAAAGCAGCGCCACAAGTGTGAGCGGGCTGATGCGCGGAATGAACTCTCTCTCATACCACACCTTGCCTTTCAGACGAAGCATGAAAAAACGGGTCAGGAAGCCAGCAATAAAGGGAATACCAAGATAGATAAAGACTGACGTGGCAATGTCGGCGATGGAGATGTCAACCGCGAATGAGGCAAGACCAAGCCACCTTGGCAGTACCGTCAGGAAGATCCACGCATAAAGCGGGAAAAAGAGTACCTGAAAAACCGAGTTGAAGGCGACAAGCCCGGCGGCATACTCCGTATCACCTTTGGCAAGTTCGTTCCAGACAATGACCATGGCAATGCAGCGGGCAAGACCAATCATGATGAGACCAGCCATGTAGTGCGGCATATCGGACAGAAGAAGCACGGCAAGAACAAACATCAGAATCGGTCCGATCACCCAGTTCTGCACCAGTGACAGGGCCAATACTTTCGTGTTGCGAAACACATCACCCAACTCCTCATACTTTACCTTTGCCAGCGGGGGATACATCATGACGATGAGCCCTGCGGCTATCAGAATGTTCGTGGTGCCTGACTGAAAAATATTCCAGAACCCGGAGATACCAGGGAATAACCAGCCCGACAGCACCCCTGTCGCCATGGCAAGAAAAATCCAGAGCGTCAGGTAGCGGTCAAGAAAAGACAATTGTTTTGTTGCCAGACTCATAGCGTTACTTACCGGTTAAATTCTCGTTATAAAACTGACGGAAGCGCTGGTTGATCTCGTTGCGAACCCGCCGGAACACGGCAAGCACCTCCTCCTGTGTCCCTTGGGCTTCAGCCGGATCATCAAACCCGATATGCAGCCGGTGCTCCACCTTGCCGGTAAAGAACGGGCAGGACTCTTTTGCCGCATCGCAAACCGTTATAACATAGTCAAACGGCCTCTGGAGAAATTCATCAACACTTTTGGGTTTGTGCAAACTGAGGTCGATCCACTCTTCATGCATCACCTTCACGGCAAGCGGATGAACGGACTGCGCCGGCTTCGTGCCCGCAGAGAACACTTCGAGCGAGCTGTCAAAGGAACGGAGAAAGCCTTCAGCCATCTGGCTTCGGCATGAGTTTCCGGTACAGAGAATAAGCACTGATTTCTTCATGGTAATCTTGGAATGGATTAGGGATTTATTTTATTTCTGATTGCGTGTCAATGGACTGCGGGCAAATTGATTGTGCACTGAAATCACCGCACTGTCCCGGATTACCGTCACAGCACTCCTCCGTGAGATAGGCAATCAGATCCATCATTAACGGGAGGTTGGCCCGGTAGCGCTGATAGCGGCCTTCCTGATCTACGGTAAGGAGGCCTGTATGAGCCAGAGTTTTCAGATGAAACGAAAGATTTGTTGGCGGTACATCGAGTGCCGAACCAATCTCGCCCGCGACCATGCCTTCGGTGCCTTTCTTGACAAGTAATCGATACACATCCAGCCTCACAGGGGATGAGAGTGATTCAAAAATAGTTGTTGCTGTTAATTTTTTCATATTCAACGTTACAATATTTATTGGAATATTGAAACAATTTCTCATCAACAGACTGTTACGTTTCTGTTAAATCTCAGTAGGGAAGGGTGATGGTAGGGTAAAGTTATCGGGATTAGCTCATTGGTGCCAGAGTTTTTTGGAAAAACCCAATGCGAACAAGTTTTCGACGCGACTGGCAACGATATATCCCACGAGTTCCATCTGTCGCTTGCATACAAAATGAAAAAAGTAGATGGAACGTTTATCAAATGTGGCCTTCAAGATGACCTTAAAAGGGCACTCAATGAGTATTTAGGTTGGTTTCCGGGAAATGGAGAGTCTCTAATCAGTGGGGCAGCATTCCAGCCACCTCTTTTTTTGAAGTTTTGAGGGCAAACAGTGATTTTACAAGCAAATCAATTGATACTGCCGGATCGCCAGCTTCCATTTTTGCAACGCGGGACTGGCTTGAATGGATCATTCTTGCAAGATCTTTCTGAGTCAACCGCAACGACTGACGGCGTTCTTTAAGGTTCTGGCTCAAGGAGAGTTTTAATTCTATGAATTCTGTCTCTGCCTGGCTGAGTTCCAGGAATTCATCAACGCTTCCGATCTTCCACCCGGAAGCCTCAAGCTTCCTATGTTTTTCCTTGTTCATGACGAATGTTGATTAGAGGTAAAGTTCTTGGATGTTGGTCATTTGGTCATATCGGTTCCACAGAATTTACTCCCCTCCCGACCAAACTCGGGGCCTCGACCTCGCTGGCGACTTTCTTGATGCACAGAGCCAGCTATTATGATCACAATAACCTGTAATTTTTTTTTGCTAATCCGTTCTTATTGTCCTGTTTCAGCAATATCTTGCGTATGGGTGAAAATGCAAAAGGGAGTCGCAGGCTTGACCTGCTGGTGGATGGACTGTGTATGCCTGTTCGGGCAGACGTTTTCAGTAGCAGTTACACTTTTGGCGATATTGTGGGCGACTTCAAGGAGCTGATGCGGATTGAAAAGGTCATACCTTCAACAAGAGCGGATAAGGTTTTAAGTGATCTTGTGTCGTTTTAGGCTGATCTGTATAAACCGGGGTAATAAATATAAGTTGTTATTATATATTGTTTTATAATAATGATTTAGATTTTTTTTTGTAATAATTTGGAAGTCGTCATATACAGAAAGAAACAGTCTGCTTTTTCAGAATTAGGCGGATCAGTCTAAACAGTGTTAGGCATCAGCTTCGACATGACCATCGCATCATAAAAAAATCTGACTTTTTAATTCTGGAAATAGTGCTGAATGAAATCGCAAGTATTTGATCGAAGTGAGCATGTTTATCGAAACGATGCCTTTGCAGAACTGGTCAAAGATGCGGTCAGGTTCTTTAATGGCACGCCTGTTCACACGCTTCCTCCGCCGGAATCTTTTCTTGGAACAGGGGTATACGCTCTCTACTATACCGGTAGTAATCCTCTCTACAAACGATACGCCGAGCTAAACCGCCTTTCATACAGCTATCCTGTCTACGTGGGCAAAGCCGTTCCAAAAGGATGGAGGCAAGCTCGCTCATCTGACAGCGTTCTTCATCAGTCTCGCGAACTCATCGGTCGCCTGCGAGAGCACGGAAGAAGCATTACCCTTGGTGCCGACCTGTTGCTTGAGGATTTCAGATGCCGCTTTGTCATTTTTGAAGCGGAAGGCTCAGACATGATCAGCACCATTGAAGCCGCCCTCATCAAACTCAATAAACCCCTATGGAATACTGCAGTTGATGGATTTGGAAATCACGACCCCGGAAGCGGTCGATATGAACAAGCAAAATCAGATTGGGATGTCATCCATGAAGGCAGGGCCTGGGCGAATAAGTGCAATGGAAAACATGCCGAAAAAAACACCATAATTTCTAATATTCGCCTTCACCTCAAGAAGTTGGGGCCGTCGCAATGAAAACTCTTGAAATTTTTTCAGGTGCAGGCGGTCTGGCAAAAGGCCTGGAGTTGTCCGGATTTGAGCATACCGCCTTTGTTGAGTTTAATCGGCATGCCTGCGAGTCCCTTTCTGAAAATTTCGATCCTGCGCGTGTCTTCTTTGGCGACATAAAAGATTTTGATCTAAATAGCCTTGAGGATATTGATATTGTTGCAGGAGGTCCGCCATGCCAACCATTTTCACTGGGCGGCAAGCACAGAGCCGACCAGGACACCCGGGACATGTTTCCTTATGCTATACGTGCTATCGAAAAACTCGCGCCCAAAGCATTTATATTTGAAAATGTAAAAGGCCTGCTTCGCCAAACTTTTTCCGAGTATTTTGAATACATAATCCTCAGATTAAGTCACCCGGATTTTATGTCAGGCAAGAACACCAACTGGAAATGCCACCTTGATGAACTTCGCAATATTGGCAGGCTTTCATATCCAGGAAAAAAGTACAACGTTCAGTTCAAACTGATAAATGCGGCGGATTATGGCGTACCACAAACACGAGAGCGGGTTGTGATTGTTGGAACAAGGGCAGACATCTCATTGCCTTGGACATTCCCTGTTGAAACACACTCAGAAGACAAGCTTCTTTGGGACATGTACGTAACGGGCGAATACTGGTCGCGCCACAAAGTGCCTAAACTCTTACAACCTGATGTAGACGCATCTCTGAGAGAGAAAATATCTCGACTAAGAGACAAGTACGGAATGTTTGAACCAGAATTATTGCCATGGCAGACCATGCGAGATGCTTTATATGATATGCCAGACCCAAAATCAGATCATGGAATAAACGACCACATCTTTCGGGATGGTGCCCGTACCTATCCAGGGCATACTGGTAGTGATTTTGATTGGCCGTCAAAAACAATTAAAGCTGGCGGGCACGGGGTTCCAGGCGGCGAAAATATGATCCGCTTCAATGATGGACGTGTTCGATACCTGACAACCTTTGAAGCAAAGCGAATTCAAACTTTTCCTGATGATTTCGTCATCAAAGGCGCGTGGGGTGAGGCTATGCGTCAAATTGGAAATGCGGTTCCTGTATTACTTGCAGAAAAAATAGGTTTCAAGTTAGCAGGGCATCTGAAAACGTCCAACCCGTCAGTCAACACGGTCGCTGCGCAATAAAGCTGCGAAGCGTCGGTTACTTCTGCATTATCAATATATAAAAAAGGAGATACATCATGATGCCGGAAGTACTGCCAGAACTGATGAAGGCGGATGGAGTAGTTGCCATTGCGACCATAGGAGAAGATGGACCTCATTTGGTCAACACCTGGAATGCCTATTTGGCAATGTCCGAGGATGGTCGCTTGTTGATACCTGCCGGTTACATGAACAAGACAGAGGCCAATGTGGCGTATAATTCCAATGTGCTCATCACCATAGCAAGCAGCAAGGTAAAGGGACTCCACGGTCAGGGCGCAGGCTGTTTGATCAAAGGCAAAGCGACGTTCATCTCCTCCGGACCAGAGTTTGATGTGCTGAAGAAACGGTTCGACTGGTTGCGCGCGACAATGGCCGTGACAATCGAGTCTGCGACCCAAACATGGTGATTCGTATTCCTCATCTCGTTATACCTCACAAATATGAGCTTCTCCGCTGTCGTCAAAACTGCCATCGTCTTCGTTGGGATAATCTCTGTCGTGCTCGCCGCCGCAATTATATTTGGAGGGCCAGGCTCTCCTAAGCCGATGGCAAGCATCAACGATCCGTTCAAGGCAGTTGACTTTTCAGACTTGCCCTCACTACTCCGATACAAGGCCAGAGACGGAGCTGAACTTGCCTATCGCCGATATGCGCCCCGTTCTGGCACCTCATTGAGAGGAAGCGTGGTGCTCGTGCATGGCTCATCGGGCAGCAGCACCAGCATGCATGTCATCGCAAAGGCCTTGGCCAACGCTGGCTACGCAGCATACGCATTGGACATGCGTGGCCATGGTGCCTCGGGGCCAAAGGGCACGATTGCCTATATTGGTCAGCTTGAGGACGACCTGGATTCGTTTGTCAAGGCGGTGCCACTTGCCAAACCAAACACGCTCGCAGGTTTTTCCTCTGGAGGTGGTTTTGTGCTGCGGGTGGCAGGGAGTCAGCGTCAAAACGCTTTTCAGAACTACGTGCTGCTTTCACCGTTCCTGGGCTCACGCGCGCCCAACTCCCGGCCCGACAGCGGAGGGTGGGTCAAGGTGGGCATCCCCCGCATCATCGGCCTCACTTTTTTGAACCACTTAGGCGTGCGCATCTTCAACGACCTGCCCGTCATCAACTTCGCACTCAGCGAGCAAGCCAAAAGTTTCCTGACCTCTACCTACACATTTTCCTTGACAGCCAATTTTGGGCCCTTGCAGGATTTCGAGGCAAATATCAGGGCAGTTCATCAACCGGTAAAGGTGGTTGCCGGTGCAAGTGACGAAGTCTTTGAGACGGCGGCGCTTGAGAAGATCTTTCGCAATCAAGGCCAATCGTGGCCAGTCACCTTACTGCCTGGCATAGGTCATATCCAGCTCACGCTTCATCCAGAAGCCGTCAGCGCCATAGTCACCACGATAGAGGCGATGTAACGTGCGGTCTAAATGGCGGTTTAATGCGGGCGCAAACAACGACAGTATGTACTTTATAGATTGGAATAAGGAGTGTTTATAACCCTTTACATCGATAGGTAGAGAACTTCAAGGCCCCGAGCTATCACCTCATGAACAGCGTTACACTGAGGCGCAACGACGGGACAACCCAAATCGATCACATCCTCATCTCACGCTACGGCGTCTACGTTATCGAGACGAAGAACTACAAGGGTTGGATATTTGCGAACCCAGGACATTCCATGTGGACCCAGGTTATCTTTAAGCGCAAATTCAGGCTCCGGAATCCCATCCACTAAAACTTTGGCCACGTCCAGGTGGTTCAGTCCGTTCTCGACTTCTTGCCACCTGAGACGATCTCGTCTGCTGTGGTCTTCACGGGTGAGGCCGAGTTCAAGACTGAGCTACCGGTTGGAGTGTACTCAACGGACAGATTCATCGAGCACATACGAAGCCAGGCAACGGAAGTGATGTCGGAGAACCGAATGCAGTTCTGCATCGGAAGGTTGGAGGCAAACCGCCTCGCCTTGACCCAACAAACCGACGTAGAACACCGGCAATATGTTCAGCGCAAGCATGGTGAGGCCTAACCCGGCAGTCAACCGGATGTTGCGCCTGTGGGCTTGTTTACCTCCTTTTGTTACCTTCCACTATCTCTCCGGTTGCTGTCCGTGGTACACAGCGCCGGGAGACTTTACGTTACCGAAAAGAATCAAAGACCCCTTCAACCACATAACCAGGGTACACAAAGCCCTCAACATCCAGCCATTCCACCTCAACCAATGCCTCTTCGGAGAACACCTCCTCACCACCGAACCCAAAAAACCCGTAGCCACTGTCGAAAGCGAAAAAACCGTCATCATCGCCAGTGGATTTATCCCCGACTACCTCTGGCTTGCCACAGCAGGGAAAGGGAACCTCAACCAGGAAAAACTCAAACCACTCCATCACCGTCAGGTAAAACTCTACCCCGATCTCGGAGCCTGCGAAAAATGGCAAACCATAGCCGCCAGCCTACCAAACGTCACCGTATCCACCATCCTCGAAAAACGAGCCACCCCTGCCGACCGAACCCAGTGCCTCGACCTCGCCGACTAACTGCTTAATAAACACAATCAGCCATTTTGTGCAAAAAATCGGTAATTCTTTTGCTGATCCTTTCTTATTGTCCTGTTTCAGCAATATCTTGATAAGAATTGCAAACGCACTATGTATTGTATAATAGGGGATTGTTGATCAAGAAGATCCTGATTTTTCGAATACAATAGAGAGCCAAGGCTTGGTTTACGTGACCAAAGTGATGCAATGCGCAGTACCATGCGACATACTATGCACGCGGACTCAGTCGGCGCCACTCTCTCGACGATTCCGAAAAACTCGCCTCAGTGGCTTTTCTTCGCCTTCCACGGCAACGACCAGCTCAAAGCCAACGCAGCGCAAACCTTCAACGCCCACAACATGCAGAACGAAAAGCACAACAAGAGTCGCTTTAAAACGGTATAAGGTGCAATATCGCCATGACAGCAATAGATAATAGTTTTGACGAAATAAAGGGCCTGATTGATCAGGCGCGCAACAATGCATTCCAAAGCATCAATATTCACTTGATCCAGCTTTACTGGAATATTGGTGCCTTTATCAGCGATAAGCTTGCGGTGTCGCAATGGGGCGAAAAAACAATTGAGCAACTGGCAGACTATCTGCACCGCTTCGGCCCTGATTATACAGGGTTTAACCGAAGAAATCTTTACAGGATGCGGCAGTTTTATGACGCGTACGCTGGCAATGAAATTGTGTCGCCACTGGTGACACAATTAGGCTGGTCGCACCATCTTTTGATTCTTTCAAAAGCAAAAACAGTTGAAGAACGGGAATATTACATCCGATTGTCGATTCAGGAGCGATATACTAAAAGAGAGCTTGAGAGGCAGTTGAATAGTGCCATGTATGAACGGGTGATGTTGTCCGGTCAGCAGCACATTGAGAGGAAGTTGGCTCATGTTGCTATGCGCCATGTTATAAAAGACTCCTATGTTTTTGAGTTTTTAGGGCTCCCGGAAGAACACTCTGAAAATGATGTGCAAAAAGGGTTGCTCAAAAATCTGAAATTGTTCATTCTTGAACTTGGTAAAGATTTTCTTTTTATCGGTGAAGAGTACCGGGTTCAGGTCGGTATGCACGATTATTTCGTAGACATGCTTTTCTTTCACCGTGAGTTGCAGTGCCTTGTGGCATTTGAGTTGAAAATAACTGACTTTCAGCCGGAGTACCTTGGTAAACTGAACTTTTATCTGGAAGCACTTGATCGTGATGTCCGTAAACCGCATGAAAATCCGAGCATTGGGGTGCTGTTGTGTAAAGGAAAAGATGATGAAGTTGTTGAATATGCGCTAAGCAGGTCACTGGCTCCTGCTAAAATTGCTGATTATACCTTGAAACTGCCAGACAAAAAACAGCTCTGCCAAAAGCTCCATGAATTGTTTGAAAATACATTGCCGACGGGTACCGGGGAACAAAAGCCGGGAAAACAATGAAACTGAAATTCGATTCAACCCTCGACTACCAGCTTGAAATCAACTGCTGAAAAACCTGCACGCAGTTCAGTCACGCCATAATGTTCCGAAATCGCGACTGCTTCATGAAGATGGCATCAGATGTCTTGTTTATATGTGAAAATCCAAGCTGCGGCTATTCGGCAGGCACATGTTCCAACTATTGATGGGATGGCCTCTGACATTAAAGCTCAGTGGCCTCCTTGACGTACACAATCCGCCATTATGAGCACAAAAACCGGTAATTCTTTTGCTGATCCTTTCTTATTCTCCTGTTTCAGCAATATCTTGCCTGTAGACAAGAATGCAAACGGGAGCTACTGGCCCAGCTTATTGAAGGACAAACCAGCGCTGAAATCATCGGGTATTTACAAAGGAACTGTCTGCTTTTTTTAATTTAGACAGATCACTCTAAACGATGTTAAATCGCTATAGGAGATATTCCTGAGTATTCCGGTGAAAGTGTACCACTGATTCCGGAGCAAAGTGTACCAGTCATTCCGGGTGAATATGTACCACCGATTCCGGAGCAAAGTGTACCACCATTTTCATGCCAGATTTGGTGTTAGAACTTACAAAATTA
>CAISRC010000067.1 GCA_903887845.1 uncultured Chlorobiaceae bacterium | reverse complement strand
TGGCAATAAACTCCCCGCAATCCCAGAATGAAAAGGTGGGAGCCATGGTGCGGAGATATAAAATTTCAGCGGCAAGAAAAAGAACGGCAGCAAGAGTGCGGTTAATCGTCCGGTGTGTCATGGGTAAAACGTACTCTGAAGAATCGGGTTATCAGAAAATAAGAGCCTCTGCAATAAAATCCGCAAACAAAAAGCCTTTTTCGGTCAGGTAAAGAAGTTCCGCCTGCTGCAGTATCCATCCTCTTTCTACAAAAAGATCAAGAGTCTGTGAAAGACTATGCCCCAATTTATTTTCTTTTCGCAAAAACTCAACATCAAGACCGCTGTTTATTCGCAGCGAAAGAAAAACCTGTTCAGTAAACCGCTCTGCATCCGACAATTTTTCACAAAACGCTACCGCATTTTCAGGAGCGGCAAGATAACGAGTGAGACTTGACACATTTGCCGTACGGATCTCGCACTCTTCTGAAACAAGAAAACTGTGTGCAGAAGGGCCAAAGCCAAGGTATGGCTCGCGCCGCCAGCTTGCAAGATTGTAACGGGAATGATGGCCCGGCTGACAAAAATTGGAGACTTCGTAATGGCTGTAACCCTGCAGCGCCACTTCTCTGATCGCGGTTTCATAGAAGGATGCCTGTACGGCATCGTCCGGAACAGTAAGTATGCCTTTGGAGATCTTCCGATGCAGAAGGGTCTTCGGCTCAACCGAAAGCATATACACCGAAAGATGGTGGGGGCCCAGCGCCAGAGCCGCACTGAGATCAGCTTCCCACATCGACAGATGCTCTCCCGAAACCCCGCATATCAGGTCAATGCTCACTGAATCAAATTTCCGAAGCGCAGCGTCGGTCACCTGGTGCGATTCAAGCGCCGTATGGGCACGACCAAGCACCGTCAGCTTTTCGGAGCTAAACGACTGAAGGCCAATGCTGAGCCTCGTTATCCCCGCCGCCCGGAGCTCATCCATTTTTGTGCTGCAGAGATCTTCAGGATTTGCTTCAAGCGCTATCTCAATATCTGGTGCAAACGTGCACAGTGCGGCAATGTCGTCAAGCCATCCGGCAAGATAGTGGACGGGAACCATTGATGGAGTACCACCGCCGAAATGAATGGCGCTAATCGTTTTTCCTTTCAGATCAGCCGACCGGGATGCACATTCAAGCGAAAGAGCCTTGAAAAAAGTTGCAATATGCTCCTGCCGTGTGACAAGATAAAAATCACAGTAGGAGCAGCGCGATTTACAAAATGGAATATGCACATAAAGAGTCAGCATAACCTGAAATGGCTGACATGAGAAAGCAAAACAGGTTCAGACTGAGGCAAGAATATACTCCGTCACAGCTTGATAGAGATCGTCAGCGACAAATTCAGGAATGATGTTCTGCATCAAACAAAGAGCTTCCTCATTGTGTCCGGTCCTTACCAGCACCGGCCTGAGTCCGGCACGCAGACCACACTCAACATCGATCGTTTTATCTCCGACAAAAAAAGATGCCCCCCTGTCGACAATAAGTCCTTCTGCCAAAAAATCATTGATGGCCAGTTCAACCATACCTGTTGCCGGTTTACGATAATCGATAAAACGGTCGTAATCAGGATGCGGATATTCAGGATGAAAGGGACAGTAATAGCAACGGTCAAACCCTGCGTTTTTGGCCGAAAGCAGCTCATTAAGATAGCGGTTCACCTCTTCAACCTGTTCGACCGTAGCGATTCCTCTAGCAATACCCGCCTGATTGCTCACAATCACAATCCGAAAACCGGCATTTCTGGCAAGCGCGATAGCTTCATCTGCACGCTCAATGAGCTGCAACTGCTCTCTTGATGCAATATAAGAGCCCGTATCCTTATTTATTGTTCCATCCCGGTCAAGAAACAGAACCTTTATTAATTGCGCCATAACCCCCTATTGTTCAAGAAGTTCACGGTACAGAAGGTTATACTCTTCTGCCGAGTTTTTCCAGGTAAAATCGCGGGTCATAGCCTCGGTTACAATCCGCAGCCAGCTCTCCTCATCATGAAAACATTCGAGAGCCTCCTGCAGCTTGTCAACAAGTGACTGGTTGGTATAATCATAAAAAATAAATCCTGAACCACTCTCTTCGTCATGATCCTCTATGGTTTCAACAATCCCTCCGCCAGCGTAAGCCACCGGTATTGTTCCATAGCTCATGGCAAACATCTGAATCATACCGCATGATTCAATCATACCCGGCATAAGCAGAATATCCAGCCCCGCAATGGAAAGGTGGAAAAAAGCATCGGAATATTCTGTCTGAACGCTCACCTGTTCGGGATGCTCCAAAGCAAAATCCTGAAAGAGTTTTTCGTATGTCTTGTCCCCTGAACCACTGATCACAAGCTGAATATCAAGCGCTGCAAGCTGTTCAAGACTTTGCTTTAACAGATCTGCACCCTGAAACTCGTCAAAATTGGCAATCACACCAACCACAGGCACACCTTCGCGGTAAGGAAGACCCGTTTCCTGAAGTAATGCCTTTTTATTGTCAAGCTTACCCTCTATATGCTCAATACTGTAACGCTTCTTGATAAGCTTGTCAGTCGAAGGGTTCCACTGCCTGATATCGATGCCGTTAAGAATTCCGTAAAATCTCGTCTGATACTCTCCAAGAACACGACCGAGCCCATAGGTCTGCGGACCATCATGGACAATCTTTTCGGCATAACTTTTCGAAGTCGTCGTCAGAAGGTCGGCGTGTTCAACGCCGGTATAGAGCAGATTCACCTCATCATTGCTGCAATGAAGAGAGGAACAGACCTCTTCGGGAAGGAGACGCTGGAATGCCTTGTATGGCAGAATACCCTGACGATAAATATTGTGAATAGTAAAAACCGTCTTTATATCCATGAAAAAATCATTGTCCGCGTAAACCGTTTTGAGAAGCAGAGGAACAAGGCTTGCATGCCAGTCATGGCAGTGAATAATGTCAGGCTTCCACCCCAGCCGCTGCAGTGTCTCGAGAACACCAACATTGAAAAAAACCACCTTTTCAACGCTTCCTTTCAGATCACTTTCATTATAGATGTCCGTAAAGAGACCGTTGCGCTTGAAATATTTTTCGTTGTAGAGAAAATATGTCTGGATCTTGCTTGAAGGCAACGCCGTCACTTTGACATCCAGCAAGTCAATTTTTTCCTTGAGATGAACCTCAATGTCTGACAAACGCAGGACATCGTGCAGCCGGAACTTCCTGTCATTGATTGTACCATATTTCGGCATCATGATACGCGCTTCAAATCCTTCTTCCTCAATAGCTTGAGGAAAAGATGCCATAAAATCAGCAAGAGGGCTGATTCTTACAAAAGGAGAAACTTCACCGGAGACATAAAGAACTTTAAAATTTCGTCTGGACATCTATATGACAACCAATCTATAATTTTTTATGAAAAACTTTCATAGAACCACATTAGTTTCTAATTTACGAATTTTCACGGTCAGATACAATCAAGCCTCTCTCACCACGGATCCGAAGGATTTTCATGCCAAGTACCTTCCGCACTATACACGTGCTCCTTATTCTCCTTCTGTGGCTTGCTGGAGGTTGTGCTTCTGATCGACCGCCTTCAGGAGGAGCAGCCGATACCACGCCATTACAGGTGGTATTGTCCGATCCTGAACCATCGGCTCTTCATGTCGCAACAAACAGAATCCGCCTTACCTTTAACCACTACGTTACCGCGCGGCAATTGATCAAGGCACTCCACGTTACTCCCTCTGTCGGAGGATACGATATTACCATTGACGCAAAAAACACGGTACTGAGACTGGACAGGCCTCTGCGACAAAACCAAACCTATATTATTACCCTCGACAAGAATCTCAGGGATAACCGGGGACGAACCTTGCCAGCTCCTTTTACCATGGCATTTTCCACAGGGGCAACTATCAATAACGAAACAATCAGCGGAAAGGTCATCAACAGAGACTGTTCCCCCGCCACAAATGCGTTACTACTTGCCTTTGCCGAACATCCTGAAACCGCAGGAAACGGCAAACTGCTGACCAGAGAGCCTGATTACTTTATACAGGCTGATGCCGCCGGAGTGTTCTCTTTCAGGCATCTTCGGGCCGGATCATACAGGATTATCGCCGTTAATGATCGAAACAATGACTTGCGCTATAATGCAGACATGGAAGAGGTTGGCCTGAGCAGTATGAATCTTGTTTCCACAGGAGCTTCAGATCTCCTCTTCAGGCTTTCAGGCAGGAACAGAGAATCTCAATCCCCGCCAGTCAGCAGGGCGGCGGCAACTACTGAAACCGGAAGCATTTCGGGAACATGCGTTACCTCCGGTCAATATGTTATTATTGAAGCATCGGGTTCCACAGGAATGTACAGCACAACTGCGTCTCGTGACAGGAAAGGAACATTTCAATACTCTTTCGCAGAACTTCCTCCCGGAAGCTATATTGTCAGCGCCCATGTTCCTTATGGCAATAAAAGGCCTGATCCCAAGCAGCAATGGAACCCTGGCTCCATCGACCCGTTTCAACCAGCCGAACCATTCGGATTTTATCCGGAAAAAGTAACGGTACGTGCTCGATGGACTACAAGAAATATCGATATCACTCTATCAAGACCTCCCGGGAAACCATAACAATTAATTGATGCACACCACACCGTCCAAAATAGGCCCCAATTCCATTATCCAGACCGTTGCAGCTCTTGAAGCAAGCTACGGAAAAACCAAAGCAGAAACCATGCTGCGCAAAATCGGTCAAGGATACCTTGTCGGGAACCTGCCGAAAGAGATGGTTGAAGAGGCAAAATTTCACACCCTCGTTGGCGCACTACAGAAAGAGATCGGCGAAACCGCAACCTCCAGAATCCTGCAAGAGTCGGGAGAACGCACCGCCCGATACCTGCTGAAAGTTCGCATTCCTGGTATTTTCCAGAAATTCGTAAAAGTTCTGCCCCCACGCCCTGCATTCAAGCTCTTTCTCTTTGCCATCAGCAAAAACGCCTGGACCTTTGCCGGAAGCGGGGAGTTTACCTATACCATGAACAAACCGCCTGAAATAACAGTGAAGGTTACCTTTCCAACACAGCCTGTCGTCGGTAACTTCTATCTTGGCACCTTCACGGCTCTCTTGCAGGAACTGGTCAATCCGAACACAAAGATCAAGGCGGATATTCGAAAGGACAACGGCAATATAAGGTGTCATTACCGTTGTGATATTTAATAAGATTCGTTCAGCATCCTGTTCCTCTTATGGACAGGATGCTGAATAGCGCTTACTGCCAGCCATTGACCATTTTAAAGATCTCCCTGTCGCCGATTGGCACTGGAATTGATGCTATTGGATCGTCCTGCACCAGGGTGTCGGCAATTTCATTGTAGGGTATCAGGCACTCCTCTTTTCCCGGGGCATCCTCCATGGCAAAAAGGGTTTTACCGGCAAAGCGGCTTTTGCGGATCAGCTCGTGATAGGGCACTTTGGCGAGAAGCCTGGTTCCTACTTTTTCGGCAAACTGATCGAGCATGTTGGTGCCGCCACCGGTGGTATAATCAACGCGGTTGGCAACAATGCCTGCCAGTTTTACCTTGTAGCGCACACTCTTCTGCTGTATGGCCATGCAGAGGCGATTGGCTGCAAAGATACTGTCGAAGTCATTGGTGGCAATGATGATAGCATAGTCGGCATAGTTGAGGGGAGCGCTGAATCCACCACAGACGACGTCGCCAAGCACGTCAAAAAGAATAACATCATATTTGTCGTAGAGACCAAGCTCCTGAAGCAGGGCAACGGATTCGCCAACCACATAACCACCGCAGCCACTTCCTGCTGGCGGACCACCAGCTTCAAGGCAGTCAATACCGGCAAATCCTTTTTCGATAATATCCTCGGCGCTTAGCTCCTCATGGTGAAAATCGACCTCTTCAAGAGCTTCAATAACGGTTTTTTGCAGTTTTCCGGTAATGGGAAAGGTGCTGTCATGCTTGGGATCGCAGCCGATTTGCAGTACCTTGGCGCCTTTCAGGGCAAGCGCAGCTGAAATATTGGCGGTTGTGGTGCTTTTTCCTATACCGCCCTTTCCATAGACCGCTAAGACTAAACTCATAATATTTAACAGAAGAATATGATTGATAGAAAAATCTTATCCGCCGAGAGACTCTTTCGCCTTTCTGAAGACATCAACGGTAACGACAGGTTCGCCAATACTGCGAGCAAAGGTGTCAGTGTTCTTTCGCACCTTTTTGCGAACGAAAAACGGCACCTTCTTGAGCATGGTTTCAGCCTCATCAGTCCATTTCATCTCGCCATCGTCAGACAATTCTATGGGCTCGGGTGCGACAGTCGCAGTGCTCTCAACGGCTGGAGAGAGATCCTCATTGCCGTCTGACTGAACCTTCTGCACCTCTGTGGCAGGTGCATCTTCATACTCCAGACCAGCATCACCGAAAAAGTCAATGAGGTGCTTTTCGAGGCCGAGTTTACAGGAGAGATAGACTCTGTCGGCAATAACATCGGCGCCAGCAAAACCGAAAAACGGGTAGTAACCAAGCAGATGGTTTTCAATATGGGTTGGCGGGCAGACAACCATGCAGGGCACATCAAGCTTGCGGCAACTGTGGCGCTCCATCTGTGTTCCGCAGACCAGATCAGGCATCTCATCTTCAATCACCTGAGCCACATCCTGAAAGCGATCAGTCACCATCAGCGCACTAGGAAGGTATCCCTCCAGCTCTTTTCGCACCCAGTCGGCATGCTGCTCAAGATAGGTTCCCGCACCAATAATCTGCATACCAAGTTCGTCATGCAAAAACTTGACCATGCCGACGGTATGCGTGGCATCGCCAAAGACAAAAGCTTTTTTATTGCTGAAACTCTCCATGTCAGCCGTCCGGGCAAACCATGGAACACCGCTTGGGGCGCTGAGGCCATCAAGCGAAAATGCCTTGAGATTCGGCATGGCAAGAGGAGGCACACCACGCTGGGCGCCAAGAGCATTCAGTTTTGCAAGGAGCGAACGAAGCCATGCCATGGTAGGTTCAACCCCCAGAGGGGCTTCAGTGAGTGATGGCATAGAGAACGTCTCTTCAAGATAAGCGGCGGCATTGACACCGATTTCCCGATACGGGGCAATATTGAGCCATGCTGCCGGAAGTCTTCCAAAATCCTCTATGCTGCTTCCCCATGGAGCGACCACATTGACGGTAATACCCAGTGTCTGTAACATGCGGGTTATACTTGTCAGATTGGCACGAAGATGAAAACCAAGCGAAGTAAAACCAAGAATGTTCACCGACGGAGCTGCCGTTTTTTCCTGACTGACGGCGTAACGCTTCACCAGTTCAGTAAAAAGGCCATCTGCTGCCTCATTTTCTGATACACGGAAAGGATTCAGCGCATAGACCATCAGTCGTTCATTCGGCACACCGGAATGGGCTGCAAGCTGATGAAGATCTTCCTGAAGAAGAGCAGTACTACAGCTTGGCGCAATAACGATAAGTTCCGGATGGTAGTGGTGATCGACCTGCTGTAAGGTGGTCGGAAGTCGTGAGACTCCCTGCGCAAGATCTCTGCCGCGAACGACACTGATGGACAAACCAGGGAATTGCGGGGTTCTTTCGAGCATAGTATAGGTGGCCGTAATGTAATCATCGCCCTGGGGGGCGTGATAGACGGTGTGAACCCCTTTCATACTGTTGGTGACTCGGCTGATACCATGAAGGGCGGTCCCCTCATAGAGCCAGAAAGCTAAGCGCATACTTCTATAACGTTTGTTGTTGCATTTTCTTGCAGTGAATTATTCGGCACTCGGCATAACACCTTCAAGCCATACTTTTTCATCAAATGCCGGCAGCTTGCTGCGACGCTGGAGCGGTGACACAAAGAGATTGGCAAGGGAGATAACTCCTGACCAACTGTGAATGGGCATGAGCATGAACTCCATGCTCCACTTCACCACAAAACCATTGCCCACAAACGGGTTGGCCGTCATCAGTGAGGTGACAATCAAATCGGGTTTAATACGCCTGACATCCTCAAGCTGGCGATGAAAGTTCGGCTGTTCAACAACGCGTACACCCTCAAGCGCCTCAAGCTCACGAGCATGAAACTTCTTGATAATATAAGCGCTGCTGCACTCGACAACATCGGCACCGGCATTGTGGAGAAAACGTGCAAGTGGCAGCTCCATCATGGTATCTGCAGTCAAAAAGACTTTTTTGCCCTTCAAAAGATCGGTCTGTTTGCGAATCTTCTCCCATGCAGCTTTTTCACGATCTCGAAGATCAACAGTAATCCCGAATTCACGGGCAAGATCCTCCCAGAATGCTCTGGTGCCATCAGGGCCGAACGGAAAGAGCGAGTGGAGAATGCTGCATCCCCTTTCACGGGAAAGCTTGACGGCAACTCTTGAAAGATAGGGCTGTATCGGGGCCAGAACGGTATCGGGACCAATAGCCGGCATTTTGTCGAAACGGGATTCGGGAAGAAATCCTGCGACAGGAATCCCGAGCTCTTCAGCCTCGGCCCTGAGGTCATCCGCAGTTGAATCATTGACCGATCCGAGAAAGACCACCTTTTTTTCTCCTGCAGGCGCTTGTGGACAGAATGGCACAAGTGCAGCAAGCACAGAATCTTCAGCCTGGGTAAAATTATAGACGAGTCCGCTGGCAGGAACAAAAAGTACTGGCACTTCAGGAGTGCTGAGATGGTGGGCCAGACCTTTGAAGTCAACCTTCATCACCTCAGGGGTACAAGAAGAAAGCAGAAAAATTACGGATGGGTTATGATCAGCCTTGATTTCACTGATAATTTCCTGAAGCGTCGGCTCATTCTTGGAAAGGTCTCCCTCTTCCATGAGGGCAATACCAAAGCGCGGCTTGGCAAAAATCATCATACCAAGAGCATTCTGCAGAAAATGAGCGCACGTATGCGTTCCGAGTATAAGAAAAAAGCTGTCCTTGATCTTCTGATACATCCAGCCGACACAGGCAAGACCACAAAAACTGTGAGTTACGTTATCTTCCTTGATTATCTGAATATCTCCGGGAACCTGCATCATTTTTTCTATTGAGAGTTACTGCCCGAAATAAACCATGTTACAACGGTCAGAAATAAAGAAGGTGAAGATAAAATATTTTCGGTAATCCCCCTACTCTCCCGACTCGCTTATCGAGGCTATTTTGGCTGTAACAGATGCAGTCTTTTCGCCAAGTCGAACTGCTCGATCACGGCGGTCGTCAATTTTCATGACAGTATAGACACGCTTGCCGCCCTGACAAAATGAGTAATCATGGAGCTTCAATGCGAGTTCGAAAAGCAGTCGCACTGGTCCTTCCACGGTCGTACCCATATCGTGAAGTCTATAACTGCAACCACTGGATCCGAGAATCGCCTGCAATCCAGCAACAAATCCGCTCAAACTCCCCTCCTTACTGTCGAGGGGAATAACCGCGATATCCATCAACGCCATGGTAATAAACTGAGAATTATTTGAAAACAGTCTCTTCACGCCCGGGCCCGACAGAAATAAAAGTAACCGGAACCTGGAGTTCATTTTCAAGGAAAGTCACATAGTTCTGTGCTTCAGGCTGCATGTCGGTAAATGTTCTGGCGTGAGCGTTCGAGGCCATCCACCCTTTCATGGTGGTATAGAGAGGCGTCACCCTCGCAAGGGTCTGGTGATCAGTCGGAAAGTCGTGAATCTCCCTGCCGTCAAGCATATAGGAGGTACAGACCTTGATCTTTTCAAAGCTGTCAAGCACATCGAGCTTGGTCAGCGCAATTTCAGTGACACCGTTAACCGTCAACGAATAGCGGAGAGCAACAAGATCAATCCAGCCACAGCGACGTTTTCTGCCGGTCGTCGCACCGAACTCGTGACCGATCCTGCCAAGAAGCTCACCGGTCTCATCAAGAAGTTCTGACGGAAAAGCTCCGTTGCCAACTCTTGTCATGTAGGCCTTGCTGACGCCAATCACCTTGCCGATATAGTTAGGAGCAATCCCGGATCCTGTACAGGCGCCTCCGGAGGTGGGATTGGAAGAAGTCACATAAGGATAAGTGCCATGATCAACATCAAGCAGGCAACCCTGGGCCCCCTCAAGCAGAACGGTTTTTCCCTCCTGGAGCTGACGGTTCAGGTAAAGCTGAGTATTGGTCACATAAGGATCGATAATCTTGTCAAACTCTTCGTACTCGCGCACCATGGTTTCGACATCGATCTCTTCCTTGTCATAAATATTTTTGAACAGCTTGTTCTTCGCTGCCAGATTTTCACGAAGCTTCTCCTGGAGCAATTCGGGACTGAGAAGATCAACAACTCTGATTCCCTTTCGGGCAAACTTGTCCTCATAACTCGGGCCGATGCCTCTGCCGGTTGTGCCTATCTTTTGGTCACCCTGTGCTGTTTCGTGCAGAGTGTCGAGCAGTTTGTGATACGGCATAATGAGATGAGCATTATGGCTGATAAAAAGCCTGCCCGTAACTTCGTAACCCAGCTCCTCAACCTTTTTGATTTCATCAAGTAAAGCTGCTGGATCAATCACAACACCGTTGCCGATAACGCAAACACACCCTTTGTGGAATATTCCCGAGGGTATCAAATGTAAAACAACGGTTTTATTATCGAAGCAGATCGTATGGCCAGCATTTGCCCCTCCCTGGTAACGGACTACGATATCGTACTTGTCCGAAAGATAGTCAACAAGCTTTCCTTTGCCTTCATCACCGAACTGTGTGCCGACAATAACTGTTGCCGACTGTGACGGTGTCCTGAATTTTTTTGATTCCACGACGATTGTTTTTATTGACAGATGTAATGATCAAAGTAAGCCAGAAGCTCACTCTTTCCCTTGCCGGAAAAAGATGAATAATTTACAATAAATTTGGCTTTTGTCGCAGTGCTTTCCATAATGCGCCGGGTCTGTACCTTTTCTTTCTGCGTGAGCTTGTCATACTTGGTCAGAACAATACCATAGGGACGTTCATGAAATTCAAGAAAGTCTATCATCGCCCTGTCGGACAGCATTGCCGGATGACGGGAATCGAGAAGCAGCACAATTAGAGAAATAGTTCTCCGTCGCTCAATATAAGAGGCAAGCAAATGACCCCATGCGGCCTTCTCTGTATGACCAACGGCCGCATAACCATACCCGGGAAGATCGACAAAATAAAACTCCCGATTTATGAGAAAATAGTTGATCAGTCTTGTTTTTCCTGGAGTTCCACTGGTTTTTGCAAGACCTTTCACCCCGGTAAGAGAGTTGAGCATAGTGGACTTCCCGACATTGGATCGTCCTGCAAAAACTATTTCAGGAGATGATTCTTCCGGAAGGCCGGAAAGGTCGGAAACACTGATGTGAAAGGCGGCAAAAGTAATCTTCATACAGAAAAAGAGCGGTCTCAAAAAAAAGAGCAACAAAAAGGAAGCTAAAAACCTTGCGTTAAAAACCCAAATGTTTAACTTTCATCGGGCTTTTTTTCACGAACCCCTCACATTAAATAAAAGGCAGAACAGCAGAAGATGTCGCTCTTCATTTATAATTCCCTCAGCAGAACAAAAGAGAAGTTTGAATCTCTCCATCCCGGAATCGTGAGCATGTATGTATGTGGACCAACCGTTTACGGCCATGCTCATCTCGGTCACGCCAAAAGCTATGTATCATTTGATGTGATTGTTCGCTGGCTGCGCCAGAGCGGTTACAGAGTCAAGTATGTACAAAATATCACTGATGTAGGACATCTTACTGATGATGCCGATGAAGGAGAGGACAAGATCATGAAGCAAGCCCGTCTTGAAAAAACTGATCCGATGGAAATTGCACAGTTCTATACGAGAAGTTTTTATGAGGATATGGACAAGCTTGAAGTTCTCCGCCCCAATATTGCCCCGGCGGCGACAGCGCACATTCCCGAACAGATTGCCCTGATTGCGAGGTTGATGAAAACCGGCCACGCCTATGAGGTAAACGGTAACGTCTATTTTTCCGTGAAATCGTTTGAAGGATATGGCAAACTTTCCGGACGCACGGATCAGGAAGCGCATCAGTCCGGCATCAGAGTGGGAATACGATCTGACAAAAAAGATCCTTCCGATTTTGCTCTCTGGAAAAAAGCAGATGAGGGCCACCTGATGCAGTGGAACTCACCCTGGAGCACTGGCTATCCGGGTTGGCATCTTGAATGTTCGGCAATGTCGATGAAATACCTTGGTGAAACAATTGACATTCACGGTGGCGGCATGGAGAACAAGTTTCCACACCATGACTGTGAAATCGCTCAGGCTGAAGCGGTAACAGGCAAACCGTATGTCAGGTTCTGGATGCACAACAACATGGTGACCATCAATGGCATAAAAATGGGCAAGTCCCTTAAAAACTCGATCAATTTAAAAGAGCTTTTCAAAGAGACCGACCCTCTGGTGATCCGGTTTTTTGTTCTTCAGTCTCATTATCGTTCACAACTTGATTATTCAGAAACAGCCATAAAAGCATCAAAAACTGGGCTTGAAAAGCTTCGCGAGACCCAACGCCGCCTTAAGGAACAACCTTTAGGAACCGGAGTGTTTGATATCGCCCCCTTCCAGCATCGCTTCACTGAGGCTATGGATGATGACTTCAATACACCAGTCGCCATATCGGTCCTTTTTGAGCTCTCGAAAGCTATCAACGCTGCACTTGATCGCACCGAAGCTCTTTCAGAAGCATCCCGGCAGGATATTGAGGCTTTTCTTGATAAAGCTGGAAGGGAAACCCTTTGCATCCTGAAACAGGATGACCTGTCCGGTGACAGAGATAACCGTGAGAGTGTAAAAAAAATCGACGCCGTTATGACTATTCTGCTCGAACTCAGGGCTGAAGCCAGAAAAAACAAGGATTTTGTACTCAGTGACAAGATAAGGGATCGTCTGCTTGAAACCGGGATTGAAATAAAGGATACACGTGAAGGAGCGAGCTGGTCAGTTCAATCGTGATCAGAACCAAGGGGTTAAGGGGGAGATACACTGATTTTTTCTTCTTCAGCTCCTGATAAGCACAATTTCGGCAACCTGTAATCGCAGAGCATCATTGTTGACTATGACAATTAAAGGTACTCTTCGAGCCCTTCACGACGGAGTATATCAACAACTTCACGAACCCGATGTGACTCCCCTTTGCGGCATATCAGCAAAGCGTCTTGAGTTTCAACAATGATGACATCATCTATCCCGATAGTACAGACAACCTTGCCCAATGGATTTTTTACAGAAACATTCTTGCTGTTAATCTGTACCAACCGACTGTCTGGCTTTCGCGCGTCAGAGGCATTCCGGCTTTCAGCAACTTTCAGGACTTCATCCCAACATCCAAGATCAGTCCAGCCAAACTCTCCCGCAAGCACAAACACCTTTTCAGCCTTCTCCATTATACCATAGTCAATAGAAAGGGGATGAATCCATGAATAAACATCCTCAATGACCTTCTGTTCCCGCTCTGTACCAAGACTTTCATAGATATTGAGCAGATCCTTGTACAAATCCGGCATTGATCGTTCAAACTCTCTTGATATTGCATCAATATGCCAGATAAAAACTCCACTGTTCCAGTAAAAATCATGACTTTCAAGAAACTCTTCCGCCGTTGTAACATCCGGCTTTTCTGCAAAAGCCCTTACATTGAAGAGATGAAGATCAGTACAATCTGAAAAACCCGGGGGAAGCTCCAACTCTCCATCTGCCTGAATATAGCCGTAAGCAGTTTCTGGCCTGTCGGGCTTGATCCCTACGGTCACAATCCCTTTTTTTTCAGTGGCCACATCAATACCAACCTCAAGAATACTCAAAAATGAATGGTTATCAAGCACCAGATGGTCGGAAGGAAGCACAATGATCACGGCATCTTGATCCCTCTTTTTTATATGTGCTGTTGCAAGAGCAATGCAAGGCGCAGTGTTGCGACTGGAAGGCTCAACAATAATATTGTCAAGACGGAAACTACTGAGGGATTCAGAAATCAGCTTACGCCCCAATTGGCTGGTAATGATAAAAATGTTGTCTTCATTTACTAATCCTGATATGCGCTGTAATGTTTTGGCAATCATCGTGCCATCGTCAAAAAGATCAATAAACTGCTTGGGCATTTTTCTTCTTGAAACAGGCCACAGCTTCTTGCCAAAGCCTCCAGCCATGATAACGGCATAAACATGATTGCCTGAATCAGTAGTCATAAAACGATACAACTTGTGAATTGATGTTAACTGAGTATTCCGGTGAAAGTGTACCACTGATTCCGGAGCAAAGTGTACCAGTCATTCCGGGTGAATATGTACCACCGATTCCGGAGCAAAGTGTACCACCATTTTCATGCCAGATTTGGTGTTAGAACTTACAAAATT
>CAISRC010000066.1 GCA_903887845.1 uncultured Chlorobiaceae bacterium | reverse complement strand
CCATATAATTTAAAAAAAATAAATATTATTAAGTTTATAAACTTTTTATTAGGCTTGGTATTTTATTTATTAAATAAATGTATTATACTCAATAATAGAAAAAAGTATTTCTCATATACATATGATCTTTATGAAGATATTTGTATATGAGAAATACTTTTAATTGTTATTAATCCTTTACTGATTCTTTATTATTACTTGTTTTAATAGGTTAAATTAGAAGTAATAGATTCTATTTTAATCTATTGCAGAATAGGAAATTTACATTGGACTATCAGCTCTAGCTCAAGACTTGCATCAAGAGGTAATTCTGCAACACCAACAGCACTTCTTGCATGGGTCCCCTGCTTTCCGAAAATTTCGAGCAGCAAAGATGACGCCCCGTTAGCAACAAGATGCTGGCTGGAAAAGAGGTACTCGCTGGCAACATAGAGGGTGAGTTTGACAATTTTTTCAATACTGTCAAGCGTTCCTGTAACTGATTTGATTGCAGCAAGTGCATTGAGAAGGGCAACTTTTGAGGCATAGGCTGCGTCCTCGCTGTTGATATCGTTAACCTTTCCTTTTCCACCGGGCTCAACCAGCTTGCCGTTCCAAAGAGGAAGCTGACCAGAGGTGTAGACAAGGTTTCCGGTACGCATAGCAGGAGAATAGAGGCCTGCAACGGTAGTTATCTGTGGAAGGGTAAAACCTGTCTTAATGATTTTTTCTTCGATACTGCCCATAATAAAAAAAGAGTTAACCAAGTTAAGAGATGCATTTATTAGCAGAAAAGCCAGACCACTGAGGTGTTTGTTGCAATTAGAGCTAAAAATATTTATAGTCACAGAGAAATTAAAGCATTTTGTCATAATGGAGCATAATAAACTGCAGGGAACTCCCCTTCCACATCTCTACCTGATAAGCAGCGGACAGGAAAATCCTGATGACGGAACACTGCTCCTTGAGCAGCTCAATCTTCTTCCCCGCACTCTCTCCTTTATGGTGCAGATTCGCGAAAAACAGCTCAATGCAAAACAACTGTTGACACTGGCTCTGAACGCAAGAGCCAGCAACCTTCCTGTTGGCTCCCTGCTTCTTATAAATGAACGGATTGATATTGCGCTTGCAGCCCGCCTTGACGGAGTTCATTTGCCGGAAAACGCCTGTTTTCCCGATAATCTTCGCCCTTTAGCCTCGAAAATGATCTTCGGCTGCAGTGTACATTCCCCCGAATCTCTCCATATTGCAGAAAAATCCGGCGCAGATTACCTGTTGTTCGGGCCAGTTTTCGACACCCCGTCAAAACGGAAATATGGAGCTCCTCAGGGACTTGAAAAACTTGGACAGATTTGCCGAATATCCACACTCCCGGTATTTGCTCTTGGCGGCATAACTCCTGAAAATGGAGAGTTCTG
This sequence comes from uncultured Chlorobiaceae bacterium, assembly GCA_903887845.1. Taxonomy (GTDB): domain Bacteria; phylum Bacteroidota; class Chlorobiia; order Chlorobiales; family Chlorobiaceae; genus Chlorobium. The sequence continues at coordinate 19,096 of CAISRC010000066.1, read as the reverse complement.
CATGGCAGAAGGCGCCTATGGAATAGCGGGCCTCTCAATTTTTAAAGACACTTCCCGATTTGTTGACACTCTTGAACAATTTTATCGCATTATTTTTCCATGATTCCCTCTTCTCCTTTTCTCTGCGTCATAACTGATGAGTCGTTTTGCCCTGTTACCATTGCAGAACTCGCTCTTAAAGGAGGCGCGGCCATGATACAGCTCAGGCATAAAAGTGCATCCGGCAGCCAGCTCTTTTCATGGGCTGTTGAAATCCGTAACCTGTGCCGGATATACCGGGCACTTTTCATTATCAATGACCGCGTGGACATTGCCATGGCAAGCGAAGCTGACGGTGTGCACCTCGGTCAGCAGGACATGCCGGCCAATGCTGCACGGACGCTGCTGGGAAAAGAACGAATTATCGGAGTTTCCGCTTCCTCTTTTGAAGAGGCACTACAGGCAGAAAAGGATGGTGCAGACTATATCGGGTTCGGTCATATCTATCCAACCTTTTCAAAAGAGAAGGGATTTCCTCCACTGGGAACAGAAGGGCTGCTGAATGCGGCAGCCTTTATCTCTCTGCCAATTATAGCGATTGGAGGAGTATGCCTTGACAACGCAGCAACCCTTATCTCCTGTGGAGCGAGCGGAGTGGCGGTCATCTCTGCAGTCAGCAGAACAGATGATCCCTCCAGGGCAGCAAGTGAGCTTGTTGCCGCCATAAAATGGAAAAATTCATGAAAAGAGCCTACTCAACCGTACTCACTATTGCGGGATCCGACGGAAGTGGAGGAGCTGGCATCCAGGCAGATCTCAAAACATTTGCCGCTTTGGAATGTTACGGATTATCAGTCATAACCGCGCTGACAGCCCAAAATACCCTGGGAGTCAGTGCAGTTTACCCACTTGCTGAAACATGCGTTATTGATCAATTCAGGGCCATTAACGCTGACATCTCAATAGATGCAGTAAAAATCGGTATGCTTGGAAGTGCCGCCATTATCAAAACCGTGGCGGCATTACTGAGGGAGCTGAAGCATAAACCTCCTGTCATTCTGGACACTGTTCTCAGCTCTTCAGGAGGTACCACTTTTTTCCCTCAAGAGGCTCTTCCTCACATGATGGCAGAACTTTTCCCGCTTGCCACACTGATTACACCAAACCTGCCGGAAACCGCTCTCCTCACTGGCATGAGACAACCGCTCGAAACGCAGAAAGATATAGAGGAGGCGGCTCTGCAACTCCATAAAACCGGAGCGGCATCAGTCCTTGTGAAAGGGGGGCATAGCGAAAGTCATGAGTGTCGTGACTGTCTTTTCTATGATAATCGTTTTTTCTGGTTCAGCTCAAAAAAAATCATCACCAGCAACAGTCATGGTACCGGGTGCACACTCTCATCAGCCATTGCTGCATTCATGGCTAAAGGAGAAAGTACTGATAATGCTGTAAAACAGGCTAAATCCTATCTTGAAGAAGCGTTGCTGGCTGGAGGAGACTACCGTCTTGGCAAAGGAAACGGTCCGCTGCATCACTTTTACAGGTTGTGGAAATAAGTTATTGTACTCCGCGAGGTGGGCGACCAATTGAATAATAGGTAAATCCGAACTGCTCCATAAATTCCGGGCTATAGATATTTCTGCCATCAAACACAACCGGATGACTGAGATCTCTTTTAATCATATCGAAATCCGGACTCCGGAATACAAGCCATTCGGTCAGAACCACCAGAGCATCGGAACCTTTCACCGCATCTTCCGGATTCACGGCATAAAAAATGCCGTCACACTCGCCGTATATCCTTCTTACCTCAGCCATGGCAACCGGGTCGTAAACTCTTACCCTTGCACCTTCTTCCAAAAGCTCTGCAATTACCCTGCGACTGGGTGCTTCACGCATATCGTCAGTATTCGGCTTGAAAGAAAGCCCCCATAACGCAAAAACCTTCCCCTTGATATCCTCCCCAAAATGCTTTCTGATTTTCCTGACAATAGAACTCTTCTGGTCATGATTGACCGCCTCTACTGCCTGCAGAATCCGTGAATGATAACCATGCTTGTGAGCGGTTCTTTCAAGTGCCTGCACATCCTTGGGAAAACAGGAGCCGCCATAACCGATACCGGGGTAAATAAAAGAAAATCCTATCCTTGAATCTGAGCCTATACCCCTCCTTACGGCTTCAACATCAGCGCCAACCCGTTCAGCAATGTTGGCAATTTCATTCATAAAACTGATTTTTGTTGCAAGCATTGCGTTAGCAGCATATTTGGTCAGTTCGGCTGAACGGATATCCATGGCGATAAAACGTTCATGACTGCGGTTGAAAGGAGAATAGAGAAAACGCAGTAACTCTTTGGTTCTCGGATCATCAACGCCAACAATTATCCGTTCTGGTTTCATGAAGTCATTAACCGCATCGCCCTCCTTGAGAAACTCGGGGTTTGAAACAACATCAAAATCAATATTGACCTTTCTTTCCCTGAGAACTGAGCTTATTTTTTCCCTGACCAGATCGGCCGTACCGACCGGTACTGTTGATTTATTGATGACGATCCGGTACTCCTGCATCAACGTCCCGATACTTTCAGCAACGCTGAGAACATGGCGCAAATCCGCCGAGCCATCTTCATCGGGAGGAGTGCCAACAGCAATGATTTGGTATAAACCGAATTCAACCCCTTCCCGAATATCCGAAGTAAACTTTAAACGACCTTCCCTGATGTTTTCAACAACAATTTCATCAAGACCAGGCTCATGAATAGGAATCTTGCCTTCCCTGAGACTATCAATTTTCTGCTGGTCAATATCAACACAAAGCACGTCATTACCGACTTCTGCAAAACAGGCGCCGGTCACAAGACCGACATATCCTGATCCGAATATGGTTATTTTCATTATTACCCAGTTTTTTTTATTCTACAACGATCACCAGACACCGGGATTTTTGCCAGAACGCACTTTCATCGCGGATAAGGAGCAGCGATGAGGTTTTACCCCCAACCAGTTCGTAAGAGCCTACGGTATGTGGTGTTATAATTTTAAGACTCTTCAGTGGCTTGTCAAAAAAAAGATCTTTTGTTTCTGTAATATCAATTTTTTTGAAGCGATTGACATTAAAATCCGGAGCAAGATGATACTCGCCGCCGAAAAGCTTCTCAAAAGGATTGATACGCACAAGAACACCTTTGTCCACAAGTTCATTAAAGGTCCCGGAAATGTAATAAGCCGTATAGAGCTGAACTTCCTGATCCTGAATATACTCATCCAGCACATCCACTGTCGCCATAAGAGATGAAAGCTGCTTGTTCAGCTTTTGAACATGACCCTTGAGCGTGGTCACCTCGCTGTCCTTTGTATTGATAGCAACTTGCAGCTCCGATACAAGCCGATCAAGAGATTCCACACGATAGGAGGATGACCTGTTCTCCTCTTCAAGCTTCCGGACAAGTTTTTTGCTTGCCACAAGCGTTGAATCAATAAACCTGATGCTGGAGGCAATATCCTTGCCAATCTGCTCAACGTTCTGACTCTCCTTGCCCTCAATCCCGGAAGAAAGACGTTCAACAACAGATTCTTTCTGCTGAATCCGTCCCAGATTTTTCTGTACCTGGGCAAGAATAGCCATCATAGATTCAATATGCTCCTGCTGGGGATCATGCTTTTGCTTCTCCGGACTGCAAGAGGAGAGTAGCAGAAGAAACGCTAAAAAAACAACCCCGGCCCCCCTGAGTCGACGATCCCTTAAAGCCATTGAATCCATTGATTAACCCCCTCTTTTGTACCATACCATCTGCTTAATGGTGTTGGTAGATGTTCTGCATCCGGAATAGTAACATTTTCAGCACCCTCAAGAAAACAACTTTGTGCGGGAACAATCCCGTCTCCTTTCACCGTGCCCTCTTCAAGTACGCTTTTGTAAAACCTGAAGCACATTTTTTCGACAATACTCCCTTCAGGATTGCCATAATACTTATCACTGACGACAGAAACAACATGATAACGATCAAAAAAATCGGCCTTCAAATTGCTGAAGATAAAATCGGTCTTGATCTTTGCATAATGTTCATGAGTATGAAAAGGGGTCCCGAGGGTAATCAGCTTTCCAATACTCCTCCCTGGATGATAAGCATCTCCCTGAAAAGGTTTTTCAAGCAGGTAAACCATCGCAACGGTGCCTCCTCCACTATGGGCAACAAGAGTGATCGGCTCACCGGGAAACTTCCGTTCCATTGCCCTGACTGTGCGGTCAACAACTTTCATGACCCGGTTGGTGGATCTTTCCGGCGATGGAGGAAATCCAATCCAGTCAACAAGAGATAAAGGCGCAACAGCGATTCTCTCTTGAGGAATATATCCGGCAAGCGCCTCTTTCATCGTCTCGTATAAAGTGTCCCAAAAGAGCACCCCGGGAATTATTACTACAGGATTTTGCGGTACAGCAATCACGGTTGTTCAGATTGATGATTTATACTTTTGCAAAATGTGCAATATCAAGACCATTTTTTCAGCAATTCGACCAGCAAGCCTACACCGAAACCAGTCCCTCCATTCACCTTTCCTGAACCTTTCGGCGTAAACGATGGGCCGGCAATATCGATATGAGCCCAGCTTTTATGGCCATCGATAAATTTTTCAAGAAACTTTGCAGCCGTAACCGATCCGGCGCCACGCCCTCCTGTATTGTTGACATCAGCAACATCAGACTTTATCTGTTCGCCATAAAGATCCCAAAGCGGCATCCGCCAGACCTTTTCACCTGACTGCTGCCCGGCCTGAAAAATCTCGTCGGCCAGTTTGTCATTGTTGCTGAAAAGTCCCGCCACAGCATAGCCAAGTGAAACAATGCAGGCTCCTGTCAGTGTCGCAATATCAATAACGACATCAGCTTTTAATTTCTCTGTCGCATAACTGAGGGCATCAGCCAGAATAAGCCGTCCCTCTGCGTCAGTATTGCCCACCTCAACCGTTATTCCAGAATAGGTGGTAATAACATCACCCGGCTGCTGGGCCTTGCTTCCCGGCATATTGTCGGTAGCGGGAATCAAACCTATGACATGAAGAGGAAGGCCAAGACGGGCAGCAGCCTCAACTGCTCCCAACACACTGGCAGCGCCAGACATATCAGACTTCATCTCCCCCATATTTTCTGAAGGCTTGAGCGAAATGCCACCAGAATCGAAAGTAACCCCTTTACCGACAAGAGCGACAACAGCTTTGGCTTTTCCTTTGGGTTTATAGTCAAGCACCGTGAAGGTTGGAGGATGATGGCTGCCCTTGTTCACCGCAAGCAGACCACCCATGCCAAGGGCTTCTATCTCCTTTTTATGAAAAACCGTTACCTCATAACCATATTTTTTCCCTGAATCTACGGCTGCTTTCGCAATATCTCCTGCGTGCAGATGATTTCCCGGAAGGTTGACCATATCCCTGGCCATCTTCTGGCATGAACCAAGAATTTTTCCAGCAGCAGCGCCTTCCTCAGCCTTCTCATACACTCCGGGTTCAACAATCAGAAGAAGTTCCGCAAGTTCTTTCAACTTCTCGCCAGAGCTTTTCTTGTCGAGCTTGCCACTTTTCAAAAGATCAAATCGGTATGAACCGGTAAAACAGCCCTCGACAAAGGCCGCGACAAGTGTCGCAACAGGCAGCCCAGTGTCGGCAGCAAGTGCCTCAATACCAGAACAGTCAACGGCAACTTTGTCAATTTTTAAATCCACAGCTTTGGATGCAAAAGAAACTGCCGCCTTGCGCCAATCATCAATCGTTTTTCCCTCTCCGATTCCGAGCAAAGCAATCCTTGCCGCAGAATACTCCGTCCTGCCGCCATACAACACAACAACCTCGCCGGCCTCCGCCTTAAAATCTTTCAATACCTGAACATCAAATCCGATTTCAGCAAGCGCCTTTCCAGCCTCTTTTTTCAGCTCAACAGTGCTGAACGGCAGCACAAGAAGATCGGTAGAAACACTTTGAAGTTCACTTTTTGTTACTATTACTTTCATAGCTTCAATAATCCATGTTAACGTATAACCCTTAATCGTATTGATTTTTCAGGAACAGCCTGAGATCTTCCAACAATATTTTCTGAGCTTTATCAGAAGAAAACGGAAAAAGACATCCGGCGGCATTCATGTGGCCGCCGCCCCCATACTTTTTAGCTAACTGATTGACATAAATATTGCCACGCGACCTGAAACTCGCCTTGGTTCTTCCATCCTGCATCTCAACCATCAAAACAGCAATACGAACCGATGGAACACTTAACAGATAACGGATGATAAGATCGGTATCAAACAGTTTACTGCCGGTCGACTTGAGCATATCCTGGGATATAAAAAGCCATGAAATATTTCCATTATCAAGAATGGTAATGGCACTCAGGGCTGCGCCAAGAAGTTTGAGTGCATGAGGGGTCAGGGAGTTATAAATCCTGTCATAAATCTCTGCCGCATCAGCTCCCTTGCTCACAAGATCTCCTGCAAGCTGATAAACATAGGGCGTTGATTTTGGAAATCGGAACGAACCGGTATCCGTCATGACTGCAGCATACAGCGCTTCGGCAACTTCAGGCGTAAACAACTCGCGACCCAATCTTTCCTGAAGCGCGTAAATAAGACCGTAAACAAGTTCACCCGTCGATGACGCATAATTTTCGCAAACCATAACATCACAAAAATCATCAGGGTCGAGATGATGATCAACACAAAGCAGTTTCAAACGACCAATTTCTTTCGAAAAACTCACATGAGGCCACAATGAGCCCATTCTATCCCGTAAATTAGCATCGAGCAGAATAACAACGTCACAAAGTGAGAGTTCCTGAATAGCCTCCTCATCCTTGTTATCGAAAAGGGTTATGGGATATAATTTTTTGAGAAATAAATAGTTGGGAGGAACTTCCGTTGGATTGACGATGGAGACCTCCTTGCCGAGTGCCTTGAGCACCTTTGCAAGCGCAACCTCGCTTCCGAGACCGTCACCATCAGAATTTTCATGGGTTGTAATAATAAAATACTGACCTTCAAGCAGCATATCGATGACCGGAGACCATTCCTCGGCTGTAAGCGTCCGACCATACTCGGGAACTATCATTAGTTGGTGATAACTTTAATAAAGCAAAAAACCTAATCTATGCTTTTTTCCCCGTTTTATATAATTTGTGAGGTATACTGTTTTTTTTTCACAAATCCGGCATAATTGATATCAATGACCACAACCCGGCCCAACATTATAGATCTGACCCTCAAAGAGCTTCAGCAAGCAATGAGCATGCTGGGAGAACCCTCATTCAGGGCAACCCAGGTTCACCAGTGGCTTTTCAGCCACTATGCTGCAAGTTTTGATGACATGACCACCCTGAGTCTTGCACTACGCAAAAAGCTTTCTGAAACCTTTTCAATCCATCATCCGGAACTCATTAACCAACTTGAAAGTCTTGAAGAAGAGAGCGATAATCCAATAAAAAAAATCCTGCTGAAACTCCACGATAATGAAATGGTGGAAAGTGTACTCATTCCCTCTGCCGAGAGAAGAACTGCGTGTGTCTCATCTCAGGTCGGGTGCCCGTTTCAATGCCTTTTCTGTGCAACAGGTACAATGGGATTCCGGCGCAATCTCAGCGCAGGAGAGATTACCGGGCAAATATATGCCCTTAATAAGATGGTTGCCGCCAAAGAACCCGGCAAAGCCATCACGAATATCGTTTTTATGGGAATGGGAGAGCCTCTGCTGAACTCGGACAACGTTATTGAAGCCATTCAAACTTTGAGTTCGAGAAATTACAGCTTTTGCCTTTCCCAGAAAAAAATAACCATTTCAACAGTTGGTGTAATTCCTGAAATTCAGCGACTCGGGAAATCAGGCATGAAAACAAAACTTGCCGTCTCTCTTCATAGCGCCGATCAGCAGAAACGCGAATCACTCATGCCTTTTGCAGCCCGGCAATACCCGCTGAATGAGCTGAGCAAATCGCTTGCTGAATATACGGCATCTACAGGAATGCCGGTTACCATTGTCTATATGCTTCTCAAAGGAATCAATGACTCTCTTGATGACGCAAAACAGCTTGCACGATATTCAAGAAGCTTTTTATGCAAAATAAATTTGATTGATTACAATTCAATCATTAATATCAACTTCAATCCTGTTTATAATGCTACCAGGGAACAGTTCCAGCAATACCTCTTTAATTCAGGACTGCATGTCACGGTCAGAAAGAGTTATGGAACAACCATTAATGCAGCATGCGGGCAACTGGCAACAACGAGGTATGCTGAACCGCAATAATCTTTTAAAAGTCTCAAATTATGGAGTTGATCGATTTTATTCCTTTTAAAACTGAATTTCAAAAAGCTTGCCAGGGTCTTACCATCAACGCAACGCACACCTCAGAAAAACCTGTTTTTGATGAGCTGAAAGTACGGCGTTACGACAAGCCGGTCTCCGAGATCTCAGATTTTATTCTCAACAAAATTGATCACTGGATAGGCTGGACTCTGATAAGCGAAAAAACGGCTGTCGGCGGAATGAACACCATTCGCGCCGAGATCAGTTCATTTATCCTTTTCGGTTTAAAAATCAATGTCACCTTTGGACTGCTTGAGGAAAAAGATATCAATGACCGCCCCATTACGACGGTCAATGCCAAAGCTGAAACCCGTATAGAATCCCGTGGAGACCTCGGCGAAAGCCGCAGGGCCATCAGAATGATGCTGGGAGCAATGGATTTCGAATTCAGGGAGGAGCAGATCAAGGAAGAGGACTACCAATATCGTTCTCTGGATACGCAAGGTACTGCTGCTGCATCGCAGCAACTCTTTAATGAGGTCCAGTTACAGCATAAGCCAAAACCCGAGGGCAGTCCAAAATCAACATCCATCGAGTTCAAGAAAAAACCTGCTGTTCAGACTATCCAGATTAAACACACTTCACCAAGTGATGTGCAGCCCACACCTGATAGTTCGCTTCCTCTGGAGACCACCAGTGTTACCGATATAGCCGCAGAAGAAACAAGTCCATCGAAGCCGAAAATTATAATTGTGACCACAAAAAAAAACCAATAAAAACAGTTTGATGAGAATAATTTTACTGGGAGCACCTGGAGCCGGAAAAGGCACACAATCGAACTTTATATCAAAAAACCTTGATATACCGCAGATATCGACAGGTGACATGTTGCGCTCTGCCGTCAGCGCTGGAACGCCTTTGGGTATTGCCGCCAAAAAAGTTATGGATGCCGGGCAGCTTGTCTCCGATGAGATCATTATCGGTCTTGTCAAAGAGCGTCTGACCGAGGCGGACTGTGCCAATGGATGCTTGTTTGACGGCTTTCCCCGGACACTTGCCCAGGCCGAAGCATTAAGAAAAGATGGAATCCTCATTGACCATATCGTTGAAATCAGTGTTGACGATGAGGACATTATTCAGCGTATGAGCGGTCGCCGTGTACACCTCTCTTCTGGCAGAACCTACCATGTACTCTTTAATCCCCCAAAAAGGGAGAATATTGATGATGAAACCGGTGATCTTCTTGTCCAGAGAGAGGACGATAACGAGGTGACCGTAAAAAAAAGGCTTCAAATTTATCATGCACAAACAGCACCGCTGATTGAGTACTATATGAGCTTGTCACAGACTGGAGCGTCAGATGCTCCCCGTTTTCACAAAGTCCAGGGAACAGGAAAAGTTGAGGAGATCCGCGACAGGATTCTTGACGCCCTGGTATCCTGAACATCAAAAAATATTCGCTAATTAAAAAAAGTCAGTGCCCAGGTACTGACTTTTTTCATTCATCATCATGTATGCACTGACCGTTTCAGAAAAAATTTTCAGGGGAGAACCGTTTCTTGTCGTGGTACCTGATACTCTGGAACATGATATTCAGCCTGGGTGCATGGTGCTGCTTTCCCTTAAAAAAGGGAATGGCACGGTTTCGATCAGCTACATTCTAAGCCTCAAAGCGGATGATGACGGGAAAAGTACCGACATTAAACTCTCTGACGTACTCTACGGCGGACGCCCTGTTTTAAGCCAACCCCTTCTGCAACTGACCGCGTGGATGGCTGACTACTATCTTACCAGGAGAATCGACACGCTTACCTGCGCCCTCCCGGCAGCAGTCCGGACAACGGTTCATGATATCGTTGAAATAACCGGCTTTGCTCTGAATGCAGAAAACCCCAAAATCATCAACACAGCTCTCCGGCGTTCCATTTTAAAAATTATAACCACGGAGAAACGGCTGACCGTTCCCCAGCTTCAACGAAGGCTTGGCAAAAAGCAGCTTTACCGCACCCTCTCTGAACTTGAACGGGGTGGCCATCTGTGCCTGACCAAGAGATTTTCAGCCACAACACCAAAACAAAAAACTGCTTACCGTCTTTGTAACCCATTGTCAGAAGAAGCCGAGCCGAGCCTCACTAATTCTCCGAAGCAGCTTGAGACCCTGAAAGTCCTGGCATCTCTCTATCCTGAATCCGTATTTCCGGAAATTATCGGCGCATCAAGAGAGACTCTCAACATACTGGTAAAAAAAGGGTTTGCCGAAAAAGTTCAGAGAGAGGTGACAAGCAACTTCTCCACCGGCTTTACTGAAAAACCGCAAACGCCAAAAAATCTGACGGTTTTACAGAAAAAAGCACTTGACCAGCTTTGCGGCGCTTTTGAAAAGCAGGAATACCGTACCTTTCTCCTTCACGGCGTCACCGGCAGCGGCAAAACCCTGGTTTACATCGAATTTCTAAAAACAGTCATTGCCGCAGGAAAAACTGCGATAGTTCTGGTGCCTGAAATTGCCCTGACTCCCCAAACAGCAGGCCGTTTCCGTGAGCATTTTCATGAGGAGATTACCATACTCCACAGCGCCATGAGCAACCAGGAAAAGTATGATGCCTGGCACAGCCTAAGACTCGGAAAAACAAAAATCGCCCTTGGCGCCCGCTCAACCATTTTTGCCCCTCTCGACAACCTCGGCGCAATCATTGTGGACGAGGAGCACGATGCCGCCTATAAACAAGACCGAAACCCCCGTTATCATGCTAGGGACACGGCTGTCATGAGAGCAATGTTCAGCAAGGCAATCTGCATACTCGGCACAGCAACACCATCATTCGAATCATACCACAACGCCCATAATGGCAAGTTCACCCTTGTCAATCTGCCGGAACGGATTGATGGAGCAACCATGCCCGTTATCAGTCTGATCTGGATGAAAGATAATCCAAAGGCTTCTTCTTCAATTTCGGAGCTGCTCTACCGCCAGATAGCGCTTCGCATGGAAAAAAATGAACAGGTCATTCTTCTGCAAAACAGAAGAGGATTTGCCGGAAGCATCTTCTGCCTTGCCTGCGGCCATATCCCGCTCTGCAAGTTCTGCAATATTCCTCTCGTCTACCACTCCACACAAAAACATCTCCGCTGCCACTACTGCGGCCATACCGAACGCTTCACTGCATCATGCGAAAAATGTTCTTCGACAGAACTGTTTTTTAAAAGCAGCGGCACCGAGCGCATTGAAGAGGAGCTGCAGACACTTTTCCCCGAAGAAAAAATTCTGCGGATGGATGTCGATACCACAACAAACAAGGGCTCTCACGGACGAATTCTCAAAGAATTTCACGACCGCAAAGCCCGAATCCTGCTCGGAACGCAAATGGTGGCAAAAGGACTCGATTTTCCGGCAGTCACCCTTGTGGGAGTCCTTATGGCTGATATCGGGCTTAATATTCCAGATTTCAGGGCATCGGAGCGGGTCTTCTCCCTTCTCACTCAGGTAGCAGGACGAGCCGGGCGTGCATCAAAGCCGGGGGAGGTTTACTTGCAGGTTTACAACAAAGAGAGCGACGTTTTCACCGCTATTCTGCAGGGCAGCTACGAAAAGTTTTTTCTTCAGGAGAGCGCTGTAAGAAAAGAGCTCCTCTACCCCCCTGCATCCAGGCTTATAAAATTTGAATGTACATCAGAGGATGAAAAACAGGCTGAAGCCGCAGCGCTCTTTTGCAAAGAGACCCTGTTACAACACCTTCCGTCAGAAAGTGGACGCGTCCTGGGCCCCGCGCCGGCGGGTATTGCAAAAATAAGAAATCGGTACCGCTACCACGTACTTGTCAAACTTTTAAACGGCAAGCTTTCACCTCCATTTATTAAACAAATGAGTGACGACATTACGACTCGCTTTCGATCTGCAGGAGTTATTATTACTATTGATGTTGATCCCCAAAACCTCATGTAGTGCAGGAAAAGGGACATCCCGGGTCTCACTTATCGGCAATACTCTCTGGAATGACAGACAGTACAACCCCAAGCGCCGCATCAAGTTTCGCAATGGTTTCAAGTTTCAGAACGCCTTGAATCATGGTCAGCGTCACCATATCGCCATTGGTGATGTGCGACATCATTTCGAGGAACCTTCAATTGAGGCAAAAATAATGCTTATTTGTAAACTCTCTGATGTGAATATATTCTGCAAAAAGGGTTACAATAAATACCGGGTCTTTTTAATTGACTTTAATATAGGGACTTGCGTTATTTTTTTGCACCCTTTGTTTGTTTCTGGTGAATAATTCATGCTATAACATCACAGAAAAGGACCATGCTTTTAAACATCATGTCAGAAAAACCATTACGAAAAAAGCTGTTCGCTACGGTTATTGTATTACTCTCAAGCATTTCGCCTTCCTTATCACAACTCCATGCGGCAGAATCTGTTGCTTTTGCTAAAGAAGAATCCGGTGAACTTGATCTCTCTGCCACCAAAGCCCTTTTTGACACTCATTCGGCATGTTTTATCGATGCACGTTCCGAATATGTCTATTACAAATCACATATTAAAGGAGCCATTTCTCTTTCGGACAGCAGGTTTGACGAACAGTTTCCTGATTTCAGGCAAAAAAAATCCATTGAAACCCTCCTTGTGGTCTATTGTGCTGAGGCCAGTTGCGGAAAGGCCAGGAGTGTTGCTAAAAAACTGATAAAAAATGGTTACAGAAATGTCAAGGTTTTTTCAGGCGGTCTAATCGAATGGGCTCATGCAGGGTTCCCAATGGAAGGATGAGCTTCCGTTGAAGCAACGTCTTTCCAAATCATAAACAAGGAAACGCAAGAACGCCTATGACCAGGATTGGCTTTTCATCAGTATTAATCACAGCCCTGAGGCTCATGCTTGGCGCTTTTTTCATCATGTCGGGATATGAAAAACTCCTGGATCTCAAATTTTTCAGTCTTGTCATCGCAGAATACCAGATTCTGCCCTCATTTCTTATCCCCGGCATTGCGCTCCTCGTTTCTCTTTGTGAACTTCTCTGCGGGACGATGCTGCTCATCAACCTGTTCTCGCGGTTCAGTGCCTCGGTAATACTCTGCCTGATGGTTATCTTTATCGCCTCCATGATAAACAATGTTATGAGAGGACTTGGACACGACTGCGGCTGCTTCGAGTTTCTTTCCCGATGGTACGGACTGAAAGAGGAGATCGGTATCGTTCCGATTGCTAGAGACATCCTGTTTTTCATCCTGTTACTGCCAATCGCGTTGTTTGGCAGCAACAGAATTCCCTGGAAAAAAGACCAGAAATGAACCATTCTTCTGACTCATTACTGTGCTCCATAGAGGGAACTCTTCATTTGCTGTACAAGCAATCCACTGAAAACCGCCCAAAAATCTTTAACTTCTCCCCCAAAACCAGCCCGCTCTATTCAGCGACGCTTTTTCCACCAACTATCAACGCGGCACCCCTTTGGCTCTCGACTACTCAACCCTGAACCTGCTCCGTCAGAACCATCCGGCATGGCGCCTCCTGTGCGCCCAGCATGCCCCGCTGGTGGCCGGATTTCTGCACCGGGTCTTTATTGTGCCCAATGTGCGGATTCTCTCGCAGGCCGATCTGGTTGAGGCGCTGGAAGATGAGCTCTTTGCCTTGCGCCAGCAACTTGGTGCCGACCAGTTTCCCAATACGGCGCAAAGCTACCTGAATGAGTGGGCCGAGAACGACAAGGGGTGGCTGCGCAAATTCTATCCGGACGGGACAGATGAGCCTCACTTCGACCTGACAGCCTCCACCGAAAAGGCGCTGGCCTGGCTGGAGGGGTTGACCGAACGTGCGTTTGTCGGCACCGAGTCGCAGCTGCTCACCCTCTTTGAACTCTTGCGTCAGATGAGCACGGGAAGCCAGGCTGACCCGGAGGTGCGGATTGCCGAGCTGCAAAAGAGGCGTGACGATATTGATGCCGAAATTGCCCGCATCCGTGCCGGTGAGATATCGCTGCTTGATGATACCGGCCTGAAGGATCGCTTTCAGCAGTTTCTGCAACTGGCCCGTGAGTTGTTGACCGACTTTCGCGAGGTGGAGCACAACTTTCGCACCCTCGACCGCCGCGTGCGTGAGCGCATTGCCCTCTGGGAGGGGGCCAAGGGGGCGCTGCTGGAGCAGATCATGGGCGAACGTGACGCCATCGCCGATTCGGATCAGGGAAAAAGTTTCCGGGCATTCTGGGATTTTCTCATGTCGCAGTCACGCCAGGAGGAGCTGAGCCTGCTTCTGGAGGAAATACTGGCCTTGCCGCCGATTGTCTCCATGCGCCCCGACAACCGTCTGCGGCGTGTTCACTACGACTGGCTTGAAGCCGGAGAGCATACCCAGCGCACCGTGGCCCGCCTCTCCGAGCAGTTACGCCGCTTTCTTGATGACAAGGCGTGGCTTGAGAATCGGCGCATCATGGATATTCTGCACAACATCGAAACCCGGGCTCTTGACTTGCGCGTTGATCTCCCTCCCGGCGGCTTCATGCCTCTTGACGGCTCATCTGCGGCCATCGAACTGCCTCTCGAAAGAACGCTCTATCGCCCTCCCTTCAAGCCATTGATTGCAGGAGTAGCCCTGGATGAAGGCGATGCGGAGATTGATACCGCCGTGCTCTACGCCCAGGTTGTGGTCGACCGGGCGGAGCTGTTGCGAAATATCCGCCTGGAACTTCAGATGCGCAGCCAGGTCACCCTCGGGGAGGTGGTTGAGCGCCACCCTCTGCGTAACGGGCTGGCCGAACTGGTGGCCTATCTGCAACTTGCCGGAGAGTGGCCACGGACGACGGTGGATGAAGGGGTAGAGGAGCAGGTGCAATGGCAGAGTTCGACGGGCATAACCCGTGAGGCCACCTTGCCGCGTATTATCTTATTAAGAAACGGATGATGAACCATACAGAGAGTGAAAACAGCGGAGCCCCTTTTCATGGTCAGGAGCTTGCGTCAATCGTGGTCCCCCTGTTGAAAGGGGTGATCTACCAGGAGGATAACCCTTCATTATGGGGATCGTTACTCAACCTGATGGCTGCCGTTCGCGATTACGTGGCGGTGCTTGGGCTGGAGTTGATTCTCGATGAGTCGGAAGGGTACGCTTTTTTGCGATCAAATTCCGAGGGCGAAACGGAGGGAGCGAACAGCGCGCCCCGACTGATGGCACGCAGGCAGCTCAGTTATCCCGTCAGCCTGCTTCTGGCGCTGCTGCGCAAAAAACTTGCCGAATTTGATGCGGGAGCTGGCGACACCCGTCTGATTCTTTCGCGGGATGAGGTGGTTGAGCTGATCAGGATTTTCCTTCCCGCCGCCAGCAATGAGGTGAAGTTGATCGACCAGGTCGATTCGACGCTGAATAAAATCGCCGATCTTGGTTTTATCCGCCGGTTGCGCGGAGAGAGGCAGATGATAGAGGTGCGCCGGATTATCAAGGCATTTATCGATGCCCAATGGCTGGCCGATTTTGATAAACGGCTTGACGAATACCTGCAACGACCGGTAAAAGGGATGGAGAAAGATGATGAGTGAGTCGCTTGAAATGGGATTTATTGCTGATGACCGTCTGGCGGGTTTTCGGCTGCAACGGCTTGAGATATTCAACTGGGGCACCTTCGACGGCAGGGTCTGGACGCTCAAACTGGGTGGGAAAAACGCCCTCCTCACTGGGGATATCGGCTCTGGAAAGTCAACGCTGGTTGATGCCGTGACTACCCTCCTGGTGCCAAGCCAGCGCATTGCCTACAACAAGGCGGCAGGCGCCGACAACCGTGAACGCACCCTGCGCTCCTACGTGCTGGGCTACTTCAAGTCGGAGCGGCAGGAGAACCTCGGAGGCGGTGCCAAACCGGTAGCCCTTCGCGAATCCAACAGTTATTCGGTCATCCTTGGTGTCTTTCATAACGAAGGATACGACAAAACGGTGACCCTGGCACAAATTTTCTGGATGAAGGATGCCGCACAGCCTGCCCGCATTTATGCCGCCTATGAGGGCGACCTCTCTATCGCCACCGATTTTTCATCGTTCGGCACAGAAATTTCGAACCTGCGCAAACGTCTTCGCGGGGCTGGAGTTGAGCTGTTTGAGAGCTTTCCATCTTATGGTGCCTGGTTCCGGCGACGCTTCGGGATTGAGAATGAGCAGGCGCTGGAGCTGTTTCATCAAACCGTCTCGCTCAAGTCGGTGGGCAACCTGACCGATTTCGTGCGCCTCCACATGCTTGAACCCTTCACGGTTGAGCCTCGCATTGCCGCCCTTATCCAGCATTTCGAAGATCTCAACCGGGCGCACGAAGCGGTTCTCAAGGCGAAGCGACAGATAGAGATGCTGGGTCCACTGGTTGCAGATTGCGACAATCACCACGCCATGGCGCTACGATCGGAAGAGCTGCGGGGCTCTCGCGACTGCCTTCGCCCCTGGTTCGCCTCCCTCAAACTCGAACTGCTCGACAAACGCCATGCCTCGCTGCATGATGAGCTGAGCCGTCACCAGATCGTTATTGAGCGTCTGGACGGAGTTCGCCGCACCCTGCAGGGACGTGATCGCGAGCTGCGCCGAACCATCGCTGAAAACGGCGGCGACCGGATTGAGAGTATCGCCGCAGAGATTCGGCAACATCAGCAAGAGCTTGAACGACGCAACCAGAAGGCAACCCGATATGGAAAACTGGCAGGCCAGCTTGGGGAGCATCCTGCAAAAAACGCCGATGAGTTTTATCAGCAACGTGCCGGACATGCAGCCATGCACGAGACGACTACTGAGGCTGAAGTGCGGGTGCAAAACGATCTCAATGAGGCGGGAGTCCTCTTTACCCAAGGGCGTCAGGAGCATGAGCAGTTAAGCGCGGAGATCAAGAGCCTGAAAGCCCGCATGAGCAATATCGACGAGAAACAGATTGCCATGCGCCGTTCGCTCTGCAAGGCGCTGAATCTCGCGGAGATTGAGATGCCCTTTGCTGGCGAGTTGCTTCAGGTTCAGGAGGGAGAGCAGCTCTGGGAAGGAGCCATTGAACGAGTACTCCGCAACTTCGGTCTCTCGCTGCTGGTGCCCGACCTTCACTACCCGAAGGTGGCGGAATGGGTGGAGCGCACCAATCTGAAAGGACGTCTGGTCTATTTTCGGGTGCGCCAGCTCTCTCGCAGCGAGCAGTTGCCCGATCATCCGGCCTCACTCAGCCGCAAGCTCGCCATCAAAGGCGATTCTCCTTATTTTGACTGGCTCGAACGGGAGGTGGCACATCGTTTCGATCTGGTCTGTTGCACAACACAGGAGGAGTTTCGGAGGGAGAAAAAAGCCATCACCCAGGCCGGACAGATCAAGTCGCCCGGTGAACGGCACGAAAAGGATGACCGCCACCGCCTCGACGACCGCAGCCGCTACGTCCTCGGATGGAGCAATGCCGCCAAAATTGCCGTCCTTGAGGAGAAGGCCAAGCAGCAGCAAAGCGAACTGACCAAACTTGCGGGCCGCATCAGCAGTTTGCAGCAGGAGCAGAAAACGCTCAAGGATCGGCTGACCATCCTCTCCAAGCTTGACGAGTATCCCGATTTCAGCGATCTCGACTGGCAGCCTCTCGCCGTTGCCATCGCCAGGCTGGAGACGGAAAAGCGCGACCTCGAAGCCACCTCCAATATTCTCCAAACCCTGACCGAGCAACTTGCCGTGCTGGAGCAGGAACTGCATGAGACGGAGCGGCAACTTGATGACCGGAAGGATAAACGGTCAAAAATCGAGCAGAAAATCAGCGGCATCACGGAGTTGCAGCAGCAGACGGCAGCGCTGCTGGTTGAGGCGGGAGCGGAAATTGCCACCCGTTTCCCCATGCTCCAGCTCATGCGCAATGAGGCTTTCGGTGACCAGTCGCTGACGGTTGAATCGTGCGACAACCGCGAGCGGGAGATGCGTGACTGGTTGCAGACTAAGATTGACAGCGAAGACAGAAAGCTCTCCCGATTGGGCGAAAAGATCATCAGGGCAATGACCGAATACAAGGAAGAGTGGAAGCTGGAGACCCGCGAGGTGGATGTCAACATTGCTGCCGGACCAGAGTATCGCTCAATGTTTGAGCAACTCCGTGCTGACGATCTGCCGCGCTTTGAGGGGCGGTTCAAGGATCTGCTCAACGAAAATACTATTCGCGAGGTGGCCAATTTTCAGTCGCAACTTGCCCGTGAACGGGAGACCATCAAGGAGCGTATTACCCGCCTCAACGAGTCGCTCACGCAGATCGACTTCAATGCGGGTCGTTACATCACCCTCGAAGCACAGACAAACCTCGATGCTGACATCCGTGACTTTCAGTCGGAACTGCGTGCCTGCACCGAAGGCTCGCTGACGGGATCGGACGATGCGCAATATTCGGAAGCTAAATTCCTTCAGGTGCGGCGCATCATCGACCGCTTTCAGGGCCGTGAAGCTTATGCCGACCTCGACCGGCGCTGGACAGCCAAAGTGACAGACGTGCGCAACTGGTTCGTCTTTGCCGCCAGCGAACGGTGGCGCGAAGATGACAGCGAGCACGAACATTACGCCGATTCAGGGGGCAAATCGGGAGGGCAGAAGGAGAAGCTCGCCTACACGGTGCTTGCCGCCAGCCTTGCCTATCAATTCGGTTTGGAGTGGGGCGCCGTGCGCTCCCGCTCCTTCCGTTTTGTGGTTATTGACGAGGCTTTCGGACGCGGCTCCGACGAATCAGCGCAGTACGGCCTGCAACTCTTCGCCCAGCTCAACCTGCAACTGCTCATCGTTACACCGTTGCAGAAAATCCACATCATCGAACCCTTCGTCTCCAGCGTCGGCTTTGTCCACAATCAGGAGGGTCGATGCTCGGTGTTG
>CAISRC010000065.1 GCA_903887845.1 uncultured Chlorobiaceae bacterium | reverse complement strand
ATCTGACATGATTGGGTGGTACACTTTCGCCCGGTATACCTGGTACACTTTACTCCGGTACAGGTGGTACACTATGCTCCGGAATCGCTGGTACACTTTGCTCCGGTAGAGGTGGTACACTATACTCCGGTGTGCTCATTGAATTGAAATATCATATAAAAGAAGAACCCATGATAAAAACGAAAAAGGCAACGCTCTGGACTATTGTTTGGCTTTGGCTAATTCTATTCGCCATCCCACCCGTTTCGCTTTATGCCAAAGCAGGGTTTGAGGACGACAGGGTGATGCTGCAGGGATTTTATTGGGAATCGTATCGACATGGCCATCCGGACAAATTTTCTCAATTTGGGAAGAAACGGTGGTATGAAATCGTGAAGGAAAAAGCTGGGGACATCAGGAAAGGCCGCTTCAACCTTGTGTGGCTTCCTCCACCATCTTTCGCAGGAGACATCAGCGCCGGTTACAATCCCAAGGAGTACTTTACCCTGAGCAACAGTTACGGCAATATGAATCAGCACCGGTCAATGCTTGAAGCGCTACTGAAAAACGGAGTGGAACCGATAGCCGACATAGTCATCAACCACCGTGATGGGACCAGCAAGTGGGCCGACTTCAAAAACCCTGACTGGAACACAAGGTCGATTACCAGATCCGATGAGGCCTTCACCAATCCCCGTTCTGACGTTTTCGATACCCCGATAGCGGATCGGGGGGAAGAAGAGGAAAAACCGCTGGAGTATACTTCCCACAGAGGAACGACCTATGGCTACCCGGACTTCAGGGACCTTGACCACACAAACAAGACGGTCCGAGGCGACATCATCAGATACCTCTTCCAGTTACAATCTTTTGGCTACAGGGGATGGCGCTACGATATGGTACACGGCTACCATGCAAAAAGGATAGCTCAATATAACCGCGCGACGCATCCGACCTTTTCGGTGGGCGAATTCGACTGGGGGGCTCATGACGCACAACGCGGCTGGATCTGGTTTACAGCAACCGTGCCTGGTGATGTAAAAACCTCAAGCAGCGTCTTCGACTTCACTACTTATTTCACCTTGAAAGACAATAAGGGCAACTACGCCGCGCTGTACGGATCCGGGAACGGGATTGGCATGGTCGGCGACAACACTGATGGCGTACCATGGAAAAACAAAGCCGTCACCTTCCTTGAAAATCACGATACCGGTTATCGAACAAACGAAGATGGTTCACCCCAGCCTCACAACGAGCGCGACAGTTTTCTCAATAATTGGGAAGTGGAGCAAGGATATGCCTATACCCTGACACATCCTGGGGTACCCTGCGTTTACTGGAAGCATTATTTTGACTGGGGCACCGATCTCAGAGCGAAAATTAAGGCATTAATCAATGCCCGTAAAGTCGCAGGAGTGAATGCTGGAAGTACCGTTTATACCCAGCAAAATGCCCAACAACGCGGAGTCTATGCGGCGTGTGTCACAGGCAAAAATGGTGGTGAACTATACGTACGAGTGGGTGGGAGCGACGCAGATTGGCAGCCATCCGACTCTAATTACAAGGATTACCGGGAATATGCTGCAGGGAATGGATGGAAGGTTTGGGACAAGATCCCCGGAAATCCCAGGGTAAAACAGGCATCCATTGCGAAAGCCTTTTCAATTCCTGTTTACAAGAAACCAGTGACTATCAAAGTGCCTGATGCCTTGATCGGTGAATGAGATCGAATCAATTCTGAAGGGGCATGTTGAACCCTAATCGATTAATTTATGCCATCAGCGCCTAACCCGTTTTTCAGCGTACCCGCTCCACGAAGCAATTTGGCGTTTTTATGCTTCGTGGGGTGGCTCGGGGCGTTGAAAGGAAGCGTTAGACCTCAAAACAAAGAACCAACGGTCACTTAGCGACAGTTAAACGATTGAAGGAATTACCGGCGGGGGAATTCTCAATCCATTTGGTGACGCGTTCTCCAGTAAAGACTTCAAAAACGAGACTGCTTGATTGCGAACCGACATAATTTCCCGGGCAAAAATATAACCATATTAGTTATATCGCAATAAAACAGGCCGAATACTGATAAAAGCCCTTGTTTTTACAGATAAATAGAGTGATTATTATAAGGACAGAAAGAATAAAAAAAAATTTGTAAACAAGAGCATCCCGTCTTCTGTAACTGCTTGGATTTTATTCGAATAATATATGAAGTAGCAAGGCATCGTCATAATGTCATCGGGAAAATTGAAGCCGAGGCCTAACAAGGCAGTCAACCCGACAGCGGACAGGAACGGTTGTTTCACGAGCAAGGCCCGATCCCCCGCTTGTGCTTCTTTGATCGCTGGCAACAGGAAAGAGAGCAAGGAGGTGATATATATGATTGCATAATACAGGTTGCTATTGATTAAGCTTCAAAACCACCATTACTGTAATAAACGCGATAGTTTTTACTTATTCACTTATCTCAGGAGACTAAAATGTCAAACCGTAAAGCGCTTTGCGTTGGGATCAATCTTTTCAAGAACTATCCCGGCAGCACCTTGCACGGATGTGTCAACGATGCCAACCAGATGGTCGGCATCCTCACAAAATATCTTGGCTTTGTTGCAGGAGATATCAAAATCCTGGCCGATGCCCAAGCCACCAAGCAGGCTATAATGGCTGAGTTGACTGCCATGGTCAATGGAGCCAAGACCGGCAAGTACAGCTATCTGGTGTTCAGCCTGTCGAGTCACGGCACCCAGGTGCCCGACAAGAACGGTGATGAGCCCGATCATTATGACGAGGCTTTTTGCCCCCATGACCTGGCGGCAAAAAGCGGCCAATGGGATCCGAATCACGTCATCCTTGACGACGAACTGCATGATCTCTTTGCGCAGGTGCCGGACAACGTTCTTGTAGAAGTGTATCTGGACACCTGTCATTCGGGCACTGGCCTCAAGGCCATGGACCTCATGCCAGATCGCCGTCCACGCTATATCGCGCCGCCATCCAAAGAGGCATGCGATAAGGTAATGCCCCTAATGGTCCGAGGTTTGCGTACCCGTGTGCTGGATAAGGCAGCCAAGAACGTCATACTCTGGGGCGCCTGTCGGGACAACCAGACCAGCGCCGATGCCTATATCGGCGGCAACTATCATGGCGCCTTCACTTATTACTGGGCCACGGAAACCGACGCTGCAAAAAACAAGATCTCGCGGAACGATCTCCTCAAGAAGGTAAATACGGATCTCTCAACCAATCATTATTCACAGGTTGCACAGCTTGAGTGCCCTGCCACTCAGCGGGGAATTTCCCCCAAATAGCCAAAACTGTCGGGCAACGATAGGACCGTTGCCCGACAGTTTCTTATGCATCGGTTTTGGTATCTTCCTGTTGTTTTCTTTTGCTTCTGTATTCAGTTGACCAATCCAGCCAGAAGCTCTTCCAGCTCACATTCATCACCGGTGCAGCCAGACTCCCCTTCCGTTTTAGCAATAACGTTGACGATATTGCGCACAACATCTTTATTAAAGGTGGTCGGCATCAGGTGGCCGTGTGTCGGTTCAATGGAGTAGGCAATTGAGGTCGCCACAGCCATTTTGATTTCCGGAGTAACTTTTTTTATGCCGCTTGTAAAAAGGCCCCGGAACAATCCGGGAAACACAAGCGCATTATTCACCTGGTTTGGCATATCTGACCGACCTGTTCCCACAATGCTGGCGCCAGCCTTGTAGGCAAGCTCAGGCATGATTTCCGGTTCCGGATTGGCCATGGCAAAGACAAACGGTGAACTGTTCATTCCTTCAATCATTGCGGGAGTCACAATATTGCCGATAGAGACACCGACAAAAACATCTGCGCCAATCAATGTACTCTGCAAATCACCACGATGCTTCGCCTTGTTACTGATTTCTGCGATGTCCTGTTTCATCGCATTCATGCCAGGACGGCCATCGTAAATTGCACCCTGCGTATCAACCAGAACCACCTCCTTGACCTTCGCATGAATCAAGAGCCTTGCGATGGCAATACCCGCAGCCCCGGCCCCGTTAATGACAACGGATAACTCTTTCAGCTTCCGTCCGGTTACACGACAGGCATTGATGATAGCCGCCAAAGTAACAATAGCCGTTCCATCCTGATCGTCATGAAAAACTGGAATTGACAACTCTTTTTCAAGTCGTTCAAAAATTTCAAAACAGCGCGGTGCTGAAATATCTTCAAGGTTTATGCCTGCAAAACTTGGCTCTATAAGCTTGCAGAATTTCACAATATCTTCAACATCAGTAGAATTGATGCAGAGCGGAATTGCGTCAATATCAGCAAACTCCTTAAAAATTATGGATTTGCCTTCCATGACCGGCATCGCCGCTTCCGGGCCAAGGTCGCCAAGACCAAGAATCGCCGTTCCATCCGTAACAATCGCAACCTGGTTGGCCCGATTGGTCAAGGTATAGGATTTTTGCTTGTCCAGGCCTATTTCCATGCAAACAGCAGCCACACCAGGCGTATAAGCCAACGACAAGTCGTTTGTGGTCATTAAATCAACCTTCGACTTTATTTCAATCTTACCCCTTGTTCTGAGATGTAACTCTATTGATTTTTTTGAATAATCCTTCTGTGTCAACACTGACTCCCTGTCGTGATCTGATCACATGATCTGATCGTGATATAAAATTAGCTTGTCGTACTGAACTGCTTCGGTGAACATTTACCTTCATTCCCAAAGGTACAAGCAGACAAGGTATTGGAAAACGACTCAATATAGACTTTTTCAGCTTTTTACAGCATGAAGTATATAAATTATGGCATTTTCCTCACCAGAGCGCATTTTTTATATCAGAAGAGCTTTCAGGCTTAATTTATTAGACTACTGCCCATCTTTATTATAGGCATTGTTCAGCTCATCGACATATTTTGCTATGACGGCAGGATCTGAAATCTGATCAGGAGCAAAAATTTTTTCAGCAATAATGGTGCTGCCGATCAGGTTAAGTTTCAACTGTGGAAGATAGAGGAGATTTGCCATCAGTTCCGGACTGCCGCAAGAAAGGAAAAGTGCAATTTTTTTCCCTTGAAGAGAGCTTTTAAGGTTGCTTTGCATCAGGGCACCAAGAAGTTCGGACGATACCACGAGATAGTAAATCGGGGCGCCCATGATAACGACGTCAAAATCCTTGACAAAACTGTAGTCGCCGGTACTCTTGCATTTTGCTTTTTCAACGTAAGCTCCTGTTTCTGCAAGTGTCCGACCGATAGCATCAATGAGTCTGTCGGTTGATCCACCTGAAGTCTTGCTGTCGTAGAGAATTATGGCTTTCATGGGTAGTAGCTGTGTGTGTTATAGGAAAAAAGCATAGTTGCGTTGAAACACTGGACTGGACTTGACTTAGTAGAAAAGTAAAGTATAAAAAAAAGGCGCCCTATGAGAGCGCCTTTTTACAATTACCTCTCAGAAGAGTGGTTTTTATACAAACTTCGAGTAGATGTCAAGAAGATCGGTTACTCTTGTTGAGTAGCCAAGCTCGTTGTCATACCAGCCGACAACTTTAACCATGTTGCCTGAGCTCATGGTCAGAAGTGAATCGAAAATACAGGAGTTAGGGTTACCGACGATATCCTGTGAAACAATTGGATCTTCACAATATTCGAGGAATCCCTTCATTGCGCCTTCTGATGCAGCTTTCATTGCAGCATTGATCTCTGCCTTGGTTGCTGGTTTGGTGAGAATGGCGGTAACATCAGTGACCGAACCATCTGATACCGGAACTCTCATGGCAAAACCATCAAGCTTTCCTACAAGCTCAGGAATAACCTCGCCGATAGCTTTTGCAGCACCGGTGCTGGTCGGGATGATTGACATTGCGGCTGAACGGGCACGGCGAAGATCGGAGTGTGGAAGATCGAGGATGTTCTGGTCGTTGGTGTAGGCATGAACGGTGGTCATGAAGCCTTTTTCGATACCAAAATTATCCTGCAGCACCTTCATCATAGGAGCAAGACAGTTGGTGGTGCAGCTTGCGTTTGAGACGATCTCCTCTTTGCCGGTGATGCTGTCACCATTAACGCCGAGAACGATGGTTGCGTCAATTTTATCTTTTGCCGGAGCAGAGATGATTACTTTTTTTGCACCTGCGGCGAGATGCTTCGATGCACCTTCACGTGAGGTAAAGATACCGGTTGACTCAACAACCAGATCACATCCGAGCTCTTTCCAGGGCAGAGCTGCAGGGTCACGCTGTGCTGTAATGGTGATAACTTTGCCGTTGACAACAAGATTGCTGCCATCAACACTGACATCACCTTTGAATTTTTTGTGGGTAGAATCGTACTTGAGAAGGTGAGCGAGGGTTTTTGGGTCACATAAATCGTTGATTGCAACAATTTCGTAGTTCGGGTTGTTCAGTGCCTGGCGAAAAACCAGACGCCCGATGCGGCCAAATCCGTTAATGCCGACTTTCACTTTTGCCATAATGTCGTTCCGGTGTTGTAATGAGTTAGTGTTGATGTCATAAAAAACTTTCGCGAAGTGCTTGGTTTATCGCTCAAAATACTACTTATAAAGATAATTTGAAACCGGAATTCTTTTGTACAGCGCTAATATTTTTTTCAGTAATTCAATCCGCTTTATTTTGCGTAATAATCTCGTTCAATCAGGCGCCCGCATTCACCCCAGACTCTCCATCAACAAGTTTTTCAACCCGCCGAAACTGCCATTGCTGAGCACAACAACGACATCTCCTTCTCTCAGTTCAGGTTGCAAAAATTCAACAATATCTGCAGGATACTTTGCAGAGTCCTGACCGGCAAGAAAAACCATTTTCCCCTGTTGTTCAAGCTCCTGTTTGAGTTGAGTGGTATTAAGCGATTGTTCAGGCGCATAACGCTCCGGCCGGTGAACCTTTCCCATAACCACAATTGAGGCTGGCCCAAAACATTCTGAAAGCTCCTGCTGAAAAATGTTCCGCGTCGTGGTATTTGAACGCGGCTCAAAACAGGTGATAATTCGCCGCCCGGCATAAAGCTGCCCGAGAGCTTCAAGCGTCACCCTGATTGCCGTCGGGTGATGAGCAAAATCCTCAATAAGGGTGATGTTCCGGCAGTAGGTTCCGACAATTTCCATACGTCTTTTGGGTCGCTTGAAACGAGGCATGGCTCGTGTTATGGCATCAAGGGGCAGACCCGTTCGAGTTGCTGCTGCAATAGCCGCAAGGGTGTTCAGGATATTGTAATTGCCGAAAAGCGGGACTCGGATGGGGCCAAGGCATGTCCCCTGATAGAAAAGGTCGAATGTTGAGGCTTCGCTCTCTACTCTTATGTTGAGGGCGCTCCACTCCGACTCCGTACTCAACCCGAACCGTTCAACTTTGCAGAAAGCACGAGAGGCAATATCGACAGCCACGGGATCATCTCCATTTACAAGAAGTGTGCCACTTCGGGGAATCAGGTTGACAAAAAGCCTGAAACTGCGCTTGATATCTTCAAGAGAATCAAAAATATCGGCGTGGTCAAATTCGATATTATTAATAATGGCGATGTCAGGGCGATAGAGCAGAAATTTGCTTCTTTTATCGAAAAAAGCGGTATCGTATTCATCGCCTTCCGTCACAAAAAAGCCCTCTTCTATGCGTCCCGAAGCCCGGCAGCCAATGGAGAAGTTTTCAGGAATGCCGCCAACCAGAAATCCCGGTTTAAGGCCACCATCTTCAAGCAGCCATGTAACGAGAGAAGTTGTTGTCGTTTTACCATGCGTGCCGGCAACCACAATTGAGGTATTTTGTCCGATAAGGTGATGCCTTACCAGATCCGGCATGGAAATAAGTTCAACGTGGTGGTCAAGGGCATATTCGAGTTCAGGATTTCCACGGCTTATCGCATTGCCGACAATGACAGCGTCAGGTGAAGCTCTCTGGAGGTTCTTCTCGGAAAAACCTTTGAAGTACCGGATATTGTGCTCGTCAAGATAAGTGCTCATCGGAGGATAGAGCTGTGTATCAGAACCGGTAACGGCATGACCTGCATGGGAGAGTGCTACGGCAACTGAAGCCATAGCCGTTCCGCCGATACCGAGAAAGTAGAAGGAACTCATTGTTGTTGATCAGATTATCTTGAGATTACTGTTGCTTGTTTAGCCTATAGTTACATAAAAATGAGGAAGAGAGCAAAATGTCAAACTTGCAGAATAATAGAATTACACCATATAACTATCCCGAAAGAATCTGTATTTTGAAAAACAGTTTTTACAGATTTCAATGAAGACACCTTATGCAATTTATTGACCTGCTTTCTCAAAAAGAGCGTATACGCACCGCACTTCTTCAACGAATAGAGGGCATTCTCGACAATGGCCAGTTTATCATGGGGCCGGAGGTGACCGAACTTGAATCACGCCTTGCCTCGTATGTCGGCTCACGGCACTGTGTCTCCTGCTCCTCCGGAACTGATGCGCTGCTCATGCCTCTGCTTGCCAAAGGCATCGGCCCTGGAGACGCCGTGATGACCACACCGTTTACTTTTGTCGCAACGGCTGAAGTGATCAGCCTCACGGGTGCCACCCCTGTATTTGTTGATGTTTGTCCCGATACGTTCAACATCGATCCAGAGCTTGTCGGTCACGCTGTCGATGAAGCCGTGCAGCGCGGATTAAAACCAAAAGCAATCATTCCCGTTGATCTGTTCGGTCTGCCTGCTGATTATGAACGACTCTCGACTGTCGCTGACGATTACAGACTCTGGATTCTTGAGGATGCCGCCCAGAGCTTCGGCAGCAGTTTCCGTGGACACAAAGCGGGAAGTTTCGGACTAGTCGGGGCCACGTCGTTTTTCCCGGCAAAACCACTTGGCTGTTATGGTGATGGCGGAGCAATTTTCACCGATGATGATGAGCTTGATAGCCTGTTGAGGTCAATACGGGTTCATGGAAGCGGTGTCGACAAATACAGCAATGTCCGTATCGGCATCAACGGAAGGCTTGATTCCATCCAGGCGGCGGTTCTGCTTGAAAAGCTCACCATTTTTGATGATGAACTTGACGCGCGCCAGCGCATTGCCGACTCCTACAGCAACCTGTTGCAGGAGAAGTTTGTGGTTCCGAGGATTCCGAAGAACTATCGCTCGGCCTGGGCACAATACTCGCTCCTTGCCGACTCAACGTCGGAGCGTGAAAAGCTCATACAGGCCCTGCAGCAAGCGGGAATTCCATCGATGATTTACTACAAAATTCCGCTCCATCTTCAGAAAGCCTATTCATTCCTCAACTATAACGTTGGCGATTTTCCTGTATCTGAAGATTTGAGCAGCCGAATCTTTTCGCTTCCGATGCATCCATACCTGAAAAATGAGGAGATTGAGCAAATCTGCTCGGTTCTGCTCGAGTAAACCCATCCGAGGCCGAAAATCACCACCGTGGTATAATGAAAAAAGCGGTCATTGATTGAAATCAGTGACCGCTTTTTTTAAACCTGAACGCAGGGGCCGGAACCCATTATTTATGAATAAACTTTTTTGTAGTTATCAATGGCATGGCCAATGCTCTGTCGGGCAATTTCAGCGCTCTGAAACTCTTCAACAAGAACAGTTTTCTCCTCAAGGGCCTTGTACTCTTCAAAGAAGTGCTTCAGCTCTGACGCAAAGTACGGAGGCAACTGGTCAATATTTTGAATATTATTCATACTGACATCATCTTCAGCGACGGCAATAATCTTGTCATCTCCCTCTCCATGATCAATCATGCGCATAACGCCGATTACCCTTGCCCTCACCATGCACATTGGCACAATGTCACACTGGGAAATCACAAGAATGTCAAGCGGATCGTGGTCATCGCCGAGAGTTTTCGGGATAAAGCCATAATTTGCCGGATAAAAAACAGCGGAAAAAAGCACCCGGTCAAGCTTCAGCATTCCGGTTTTTTTGTCAAGCTCGTATTTTGTTCTACTGCCCTTCGAAATCTCGATAATGGCAGTAACGATATTCGGCTGACCTTCTCCTATCTCAACGTCGTGCCAGGGATTAAAATTCATAGTGTAACCGGGCTTAGAGTTATTAAAAAACAAGCTCTATAATAGCGATTTTTTTAACATCAGACAATCTAATAAAAGCTCACCAAAGAGAGCCGAAGATGGTAATACCTGAAAATATTGTTGTAGAGTTCAAACTTTATTGATTTCTTGTCATCAAGGTTTTTTACAATGAATTTCAGTTGTTTCAGTCATGTTAGCCAAGCGGATCATACCCTGTCTCGATGTACGTGACGGCAGGGTGGTAAAAGGAATTAACTTTGAAGGATTGAGAGATGCGGGCTCCATCCTTGAACAGGCACGCTTCTACAATAACGAGCTGGCTGACGAGCTTGTTTTTCTTGATATTTCAGCATCGCTTGAATCCCGCAAAACGACACTTGAAGAGGTGTTGAAAGTTTCCGGCGAGATCTTTATTCCTCTCACTGTCGGGGGCGGAATCAGTTCCGTTGAACGCGCCAAAGAGGTTTTTCTCCACGGCGCCGATAAAGTGTCAGTCAATACTGCCGCCGTCAACGACCCGTTCCTGATCACCCGCATTGCAGAAAAATATGGATCTCAGGCTGTTGTTGTTGCCATCGACATCAAGAAAATCGGAAACGACTACATTGTTCATACCCATTCAGGGAAAAATCCAACCCACTTTGAAGCCATTGAATGGGCACAGAAAGTTCAGGAACTCGGCGCCGGGGAACTTCTTTTGACCAGCATGGATCGGGACGGCACACAAGAGGGTTACGATAACGATATTCTCTGCAAGGTTTCAACATCAGTGCATATTCCAGTCATCGCATCCGGAGGCGCAGGAAACCTTGAGCATCTCTATGAGGGATTTACTAAAGGTCACGCCGATGCTGCGCTTGCCGCTTCCATTTTTCATTTCAGGCAACACTCCATTCTTGAGGCCAAGGAGTTCCTGCGGGAAAGAGGTATTCCCGTCCGAATTTGAAAAGAGAGTCCGGGAACAACGAAGTTTTCAACCACCCTCTTCCATCAAATGCTTGCGGATATCCGCCAACTCCTTCACGCGTTGCGGGCTTGCTTCAGGATATGACAAGCCGAGGCTTTGCAGGGTGTGAACAATAATTTGTGAAACAATCAGCCGCGCATTTTGCTTGTCATCAGCCGGAACAACATACCATGGCGCATGTTTGCTGCTTGTTGCGCTGAAACAGACCTCATAAGCAAGCATATACTCTTTCCAGTACTTTCTCTCCTCAATATCAGAGACACTGAATTTCCAGTTTTTTGCAGGAGCGTCGATTCGATCAAGAAATCGTTTCCGCTGCTCCTCTTTTGAGAGGTGAAGAAAAAATTTGATAATCCTGGTTCCGTTGCGATGGAGATGCTTTTCCATATCGACAATCGACTGATATCGGTGGTCCCAGACGCTCTCCTTATTGATCAGCTCATGAGGAATACCCTGCATTTCAAGTATCTCCGAATGCACCCGCACAATAAGCACCTCCTCATAATAGGAACGGTTAAATATGCCGATACGTCCTCGCTCCGGCAGACAACGGTAGCTTCTCCAGAGAAAATCGTGGTCAAGCTCTTCGGCAGAAGGATGCTTGAAACTGAAGACCTGGCACCCCTGGGGATTCACTCCGGACATCACGTGCCTTATAATGCCGTCCTTGCCGGCAGCATCCATTGCCTGAAAAACCAGCATCAGCGAATAACGGTTATCGGCATAATGCACCTGCTGCAGCTTGCTCAACTGCTCAACATGATCAGCAAGCATCAATTTATACTCTTCTTTGGAACTGTAAACAGGATCAACAAGTGTCGGGTACTTTTTGAGATTTACCTGTTCACCTTCTTTAATCCGCAGAGCTTCATGGTCAAAATGCATCGGTCACTGTGTTAAATGATTGATGTTGATTGCTCATTATTTTAAGCAATTTTTAAGCTCCCCCTTCGACTCCTTTAAGAATCGGCATAGTAACTTCAATACAAGTTAATGCGAATACACCTTTGAAAATACTAAATTCAAGTAGATCAACTACACTATGAACACAACTATCAAATCCTGGGCGACCCCGCTGGCCGTTGGAGCATTCACCATTTCTGCAGTCACCGGTCTCCTGATTTTTTTTGATATTGAAATCGGACTGGTTGAACCAGCACATAGGTGGCTGAGCTGGCTTCTTGTTACCGGCGTTACTCTCCATGTTGTTGCAAACTGGAAACAATTTACCGGATACTTCTCAAAAAAGCCTGCTCTTGGAATCATTGGTGCTGCACTCTTCGTCACCATTGCTTCAGTATTGCCCATATTTGGTGAGCGTGAAGAAAATCCAGGAAAAATAGCCGCGTATGCTCTTGCATCATCTTCGCTTGAAACTGTTGCTCAAGTTGTAAAAACCACTCCGGCGCTTCTTGTTGAAGGGCTTGCGAAAAAAGGAATTGTTGTTCATGATCCATCAGCAACCGTTGAACAGATCGCAAAGAGTAACAAGAAAAACCCAAAAGAGCTTCTTGGCGAGATTTTAGCTCTCTCCAAGGGTACAGAGACAAAAGGTGGCGATAAAGATTAACCTTTAACAAACAAATTTCATGAGGCTTCTCATTATTGAAGATGAGCCGGGCATAGCCGGCTTTCTCAAGGATGGCCTTGAAGAAGAGTATTTTGCCGTTGATATCGCTTACGACGGGAAAACCGGACTTGATATGGCCTTGATCAACGAGTATGATCTGCTCATCATTGACTGGATGATTCCCGCCCTGAGCGGCATAGAGGTCTGCAGGCAGGTGCGCAAAGCAGGCAACCCTGTACCGATACTTTTTCTGACTGCCAAAGATACCCTGGAAGATGTCGTCTTCGGCCTGGATGCCGGGGCTAATGACTACATAAAAAAACCCTTTGAATTTGAAGAGTTGCTGGCACGTATCAGAGTCCAGCTCAGAAATAAAAACCAGAATGACGATTCGCTCAGTGCGGGAATTCTCACCATCAACCCGGTAACCCACCAGGTGTTCTGTGGCTCAAACGAAATTACCCTCACTCCAAAAGAATTTGCACTGCTTGAATACCTGATCCGCAATAAAGACCGGGTGTGTACCAGAAGCCGCATTATCGAGCATGTATGGGATATCCATTTTGACTCCGACACCTCTGTGATTGATGTTTATATCACCTTTTTGCGCAGAAAACTTGAAGCCGCAGGAGCTGGAAACATCATTCAAACTATCCGTGGAGTAGGTTATATCGTTCGTGAACCCGGCGTGTCATGAAAAAGAAAACACAAAATGCTCTACTGAAAGGCCAGCC
This sequence comes from uncultured Chlorobiaceae bacterium, assembly GCA_903887845.1. Taxonomy (GTDB): domain Bacteria; phylum Bacteroidota; class Chlorobiia; order Chlorobiales; family Chlorobiaceae; genus Chlorobium. The sequence goes on along the minus strand of CAISRC010000065.1, from coordinate 51,793 downwards.
ACCGACGAAAGGATGGTCGGTTATGAGTTTGCGCAACAGGATTGCATTCTACTATACAATAGCAACAGCATTTTTAATAGCCATAGTTTTTACGACGATCTACTTTATGGTTGAAAAAGTCGTCTACAAGCAATTCGATGATGAAATCAAAAGTGAGATTTCAGAAATCCTTGCAGACTCAAATATTTCAATCCATAATTTCCAGGGATTTGCAAAGATCAGGGACATTGACGACGCTCACAACGACAACGACCATGACGACAAGTCTCAGAAGAAAAAAAAGTTTCCTGTTGATACTGACTTTATTCAACTGGTGAACAGTACCGGAGAGGTCATGAATAAATCAGCAAGCCTCTCCTGGTGCGTCCTGGCATTTAATCCAACCCATTCTGGCACCGCCTATTTCAACAGCAATTTCGGCGGAACTATGGTTCGTCAGGCACAGGTGCCTCTCACCAATCAACAAGGGGTAACAGAAGGCTACCTTCTGGTTGCCATGCCTCTGAAAAATGCATTGATCGTGCTGCACGATTTGCAGAAAATTTTTTTCTTTTCATTTCCCGTTATCATTCTGACTCTTTTTATCCTCACTCGCTTGATTGCAGGCAAAAGCATACAACCGATTGAAAAGGTTATTGCCACTGCTGAAAAAATGTCACAGGAAAATCTCGACCAGCGCATTCCTCTGCCCTATCATCATGACGAATTATACCGTTTGTCGGCAACAATGAATGCTCTTCTCGACAGGCTGGAGGACGCATTCATGCGTGAAAAAAACTTTACCGCTGATGCTTCTCACGAGCTTAAAACGCCAATTGCAGTGCTCAAAGGAACTCTTGAAGTACTGATTCGCAAACCGAGAGAAAGAGAACAATACGAAACAAAGATTCAGTTCTGCCTGACAGAATTAAACCGTATGGGACGAATGATCGACCAGTTGCTCCTGCTTGCGCGTTATGAGAGCATCAAGATAAAACCGCATATTGAAACCATAGCTCTTTCACGGCACCTTGATACCGTCATTGACAGAGTTCGTCCAGCGGCACTCACCAAAGATATTTCTCTAACCGTTGATCATGCAGAAAATGCAATGGTTGCAGCCGATCCGGGAATGCTTGACATGATTTTAGAGAATATTCTCTCTAATGCCATCAAGTACTCTCCATCCGGTTCTTTAATCGCAATAGTCACAGAACGCACCACCAATGCGATTGTCTGCCGCATCAGCGATCAGGGGATTGGAATCCCCCAGGAAAAACTGCAGGCTGTTTTTGACCGGTTTTACCGGGTCGATGAATCGAGAAACTCAAGTACAGGAGGGTTGGGGCTTGGGCTCTCCATTGTCAAAAAACTTGCCGACCTGCAGCAGATAAAGATATCATTAGAAAGCAAAGAAAAGAGTGGAACAAGTTTTTCCCTGACGTTTCCCGTACGTGGTTTCAACTCTTGAAACCACTGTTCTCTCCCTTCTGGATCACCCAGTAGGGCTCACCATTATGCTCAATCAGCCTGAATCGTCCGGATGCGAAAAGACTGGTCATAACCTCATCAGCCTTCTGAGCTTCTCCGTGAAAACAGTCCGCAACGGCTTTCTGCAATTCACGCTGCTGCACAGGATGGCGGGAGACAATGGCGGTAATCGCCTCAAGCATGTCAGGGGCATTACGAAGATCCATATTTCCCTTGAGGGGACTGACAACGACCGTAACCTTTGAGAGAATGGCTATGGCCTGTTCAAGGCGCTCATCGGAGGGAAGTCGAATCTCCTGCTCAGGGGCTGGCCGGGTGGGAAGGACAAGATGCACCATGTCAGGGTTGATCTTTGCAAGAACATTCGCAAGATCATTGAGAGCTGCATCGGTATCGTTTATTCCGCCAAGCAGCATCACCTCAATCCAGAGACGCCCTTTATACTCACCCCGAAAGGTCACAAGCCCCTCGACATGCTGCTGAAACGTCAACCCCGAAGCTGGCTGGCAAATTTGGTCATGAAGTGCTTCCGAACCGGCATTGAGCGATGGAAGTACCGCGTCAGCCTGAAGAAGCTCTTCACGGACTTCCGGTAACGAGAGAAGAGAACCGTTGGTGATAACAGCAACAGGAGTGTTTGTAAGCTTTTTCACCTCAGCGACAAGCCATCCGATCCCTTTATACAGCATAGTCTCACCGGAACCGACAAAGGTAATCCAGTCAAGACTGTTGTTAATCGCAAGCGCCTGACGGATCTCATCAAGAATCTCCTCTCGGGGAAAAAACTCCTGTCGCTCGGCAACAAATTTCCTCGTCTTTCCCAACTGGCAATAGATGCAGTTCCAGGTACAGCTTTTCGGAGGAAGCAGGTCAACCCCGAGCGACTGTCCCAGCCGTTTTGAGGAGACCGGTCCAAAAACATATTTCATAACATCATCCTTTTGAGGCAAGGGCAAGTTCCGCCATCTTTGCCTTGCTTTCGGCCTCGAAGGCCTCTTTTGATATGTGCGGCAGGACCAGGCTTGCAATGGTAAATGCAATAATTTCTATGACAAAAATAGCCGCATAAGCCCAGACATAGTGCCCGGAAAAATGATAGACAAGATCAATGATAACGCCTGCACCAAGATGGCCGATAAAGATGGCAAGGCTTTGTGCCGTACCCCAGAGACCGATGTAAACGCCGCTACGGCCAGCCGTCATAGACATCATCATGGAGATATTGGCGACGCTGGAGGCGCCCAGGCCGATGCCGGTCACCACAAGGGCTATGCGCAGAAACTGCACATCGAGCAAGATGCCCGCAACAATCAACATGCCGAAGCCAACGATACAGAACATATTGCCGATAAAGGCGCCCCGTTTCTGGCCTATCCGGCCAAGCAAAAAGCCGGTGATAAGCATGAAAATAAGCTGGGTACCACCCATGGTCGGCCGGAAAAGCTTTGTTGTCGTACCCACCGGCATCCCGAATACATGCGCGCCAAAAGGATCCATAACAATCTCGTTGGCAAAAAGTGCAAAAATTGAAATAAAGATGTAAGAGGCAAAAAGCAGGGTTTTGGGCGATGAGGAGAGAAGCTGGATCGACTGAGAAAAGGAGAGCGAGTGCTTGCTCTCGCCCGCTTTTGTTTCAGCGTTTCGCTTCTCGACACCAAGCACGGCAACCAGTCCGATACCAAGCGCAATCAAACCGCCTACCTCGGCCACCTTTATGAGCCGCTCAGGGGTAAAGACATCCAAAAAGGAGCCGACAATACGGGTGGAGATAATCGTGGTAAGCACCATCAACGTCCAGCTTGCACCGGTAACCTTGCCGATATTTTCCTCCCCTACCGTATCGGCAAGGAGGGCATAGTAAGCGGTGGTCGCCACCTGCAGGCCAAACCCGAAAACAAGAAAGATGAAGGAGAGCTTTAACAGGCCGATGTCGCGCATCATGGCCGGAAGCAGCTCAGCAAAGGAGATTCCGCCAACCCTTACTTCATAAGCCGCACCTGGAGCAAGCATGAAGGAGAACACGCAGCAGATCAGGCCAAGCAGAATATAGGGGGTACGCTTGAGTCCGAAAATCTGGGACCGATCCGAAAGATTGCCCGCCCAAACTTTGACGCCGAAAATCGCCAGTAGTTCCTTGAGACTTATCAGACCAAAAACAATGGTGGCAGAGATACGAAGCTCCGTGGTCATAACCCGGTTAAGAGTATCGAGCAGAAAGCCGAGCATGATGCCGAACCCCATCTGGAACAGGGAGAGGCGGATCAGATTGATTCTCTTCATAAAGCAGCAATATAATGGTTATCCCCGGCTTAGTTTCTCAGGTCTTGAGAAACATGGCCGGAATATAACAAATCCTCCCCTTCACCCGAAATCATTGCGGCAAGGCCTGTCATCCTCTGCGAAGAGCGTTTGTTCCCGACGGCCGTTGAAAGCGCCTTGGGATCGCCGATAATCATCACCAGTTTTTTTGCTCTGGTGACTGCCGTGTAAATGAGGTTCCGTTCAAGCATCGTAAAGTGCTGCATGGAGAGAGGTATCACCACCGCCGGGTACTCCGAACCCTGGCTTTTGTGAATGGTGATGGCATAGGCAAGCGCAATCTCCTCCAGCTCGCCTGACTCATAGATCACCTCCCGTCCGTCATACAGCACCCTGAGCATCCTCTCCTCTTCGTCAACAACAGCAATCCGCCCGATATCGCCGTTGAAGACCTCCTTCTCGTAATTATTGACCAACTGAATCACCTTGTCACCCTCAGCATACGTGACTTCAAACCGCACAATTTTTCGGCGGGCTTGCGGGTTCAGCCGCTCCTGCAGCAGAGCATTCAAGGCCCTCGTACCAAGTGGTCCCTTGTTCATGGGAGTCAGCACCTGAATATCGTTCAGCCGATCCATACCGAAGCGCTCAGGAATACGGTCGGCCACAATCAAAAGAAGCCTGCGCTGAATATCCGCAGTACTTTCGGAGGCGACGACGTAAAAATCAGAGAGCTCAGCGCCTGCGATATGGGATGGAACCGTGAACTCTCCACGGTTGATCCGGTGAGCATTGACAATAATCATTGAGCTTTCAGCCTGACGGAAAATCTCGGTCAGACGCACCACGGAAACTGCGCCGGAGTTGATCATATCAGCCAGCACAAATCCCGGACCAACCGGAGGAAGCTGGTCGACGTCACCGGCAAACATCAGAGCTGAACGGCTGGAGATGGCCGCAAGCAGACGATTCATCAGCACCACGTCAATCATCGAGGCCTCATCCACAATAACCAGATCAGCTTCAAGCGGATTCGATTGGCCGCGCCTGAAGTCGCGCAGAAACGGGTCGAACTCAAGCAGTCGATGGATGGTTTTTGCCTCCATGCCTGTCGCCTCCGAAAGCCGCTTGGCTGCCCTTCCCGTCGGAGCGCAAAGGAGAACATTGAGCTTCTCCGTACCAAGAATCTTGAGAATCGTGTTAATAATTGTGGTCTTGCCGACACCGGGACCGCCGGTAATGACGATAAACTTGCTCGACAGCGCAAGCGCCACAGCACTCCGCTGCGACTCCGACAACTCAATGGATGACTGCTTTTCCGCTTGTGGAATCACTTTTTCCGGATCAAGGTTTTTCCAGGGAAGCGGCCCCTTCATGATACGGCGAATGCTTTTGGCCACCCCTGTCTCGGCACGATAAAGTGAGACCATATAGTAACTTTTTTGGCCCTCCTCCTCAACCGCAACGATGGTGCCAATGGAGAGTTCCTGCCGGAGCGCCTCTTCCAGAACCGATTCAGGCATGGTCAACAGCCTCCTGAAGGCATCAAGCAGCATTGGTTCAGGCACCTTGCAGTGCCCCTCAAGGGAGAGTTCCTGAAGCGTATACCCGATGCCCGCCCGCGCACGCAACGGTGAATCCATGGGAATGCCGATGTTCCTGGCAATCTGGTCGGCGCTTTTAAACCCGATTCCGGGAATATCATGGATCAGGCGATAGGGGTTGGCACTCACCATAGCCACGGCATCATCACCATAGACCCTAAAAATCCTCGCGATTCTCGACGTGCTCACTCCGTGCGAATGAAGAAAGAGCATGATCTTTTTGATCGCCTTCTGCTCCGACCAGCCAGCAACAATCTGCAGCAACTTTTTCCTGCCAATACCGGGAAGCCCAAGCAGTTGTTCAGAATGTTCCTCAATAACCGTAAAAACCTCCATCCCGTAAGCCTTCACCAGTACTTTTGCCAGATGCGGGCCAATCCCCTTGACCATGCCGGAGGAGAGATATTTGGTAATTCCCTCAAGCGTATCGGGCGGGATAACGACGAGATGTGTTGCCTTGAACTGGATTCCCCACGTTTTGTCATTCTGCCAGCAACCGACAGCTTCGATATGTTGACCCGTATTGACAGCCGCAACACAGCCCACCACGGTTACCAGATCACGATCCTCCTGTATCTTGAGGCGCAGAACGGTGAACCCCGACGACTCGCTGAAAAAACTTACCTTATCAACCACGCCTGTTATGCGCTCCTGGCCGGGAGAGAGGGTGGGGCTCTCGTTCATGAGAGGGGTTGGGTTACGTGATACTGTTCAAGTTCCATAGTCAAGGGGAATAATGGAGAACAATATAGCGTTTCCCGCTGGCATAAGGAATTTCGAGTGACTCAAGCTCAGCTCCAGTTCGGTAGAAACACAAATCAACTTCCGTTAAAAAGACCGGAAGCCTTCGCCGGATTGGTTCAGCAAAGTGTGTTCACTGTGAAGTTCTGCAATAATCAGCCAAATCCGGCTTCACATAAAACATCAAACGTTTTTCCCATGGTAGAGGGAGGGGGAAACTCACTGCGGACAACAAGGTGTGTTCCAATATCCACACACATCTGAACAGCACGATGAACTTGCAACTTTGCAATAACCGAGCAATTGTTTTCTTCCAGGATATATTGATTTTGTCACACTCCATCAACAGGGTATAACGCGCTCCCGAATTTTGCGTTCAGAGTTGCCTGCATCGCAAAAGGAGCTGGCGAGAATAAAATGTTGTCAAAAACCTGCCAGTTTTTCCTGTATTCTGTCTATAACAGCCAGAACGATCATACAATATCCGATGGGGAGAAGAGGATGAAAACATGGCAACTGCAACATGCAAAAAATCATTTGAGCGAAGTGGTCCGCAACGCCCTCAACGAGGGTCCACAGGCTATTACCCTGCATGGCAAGCCTTCAGCAGTGGTTATCTCTTTTGACGAATACAACAAGGCAATGAATGTTCGCAAGCCGGGTGAGGCCCTCTCAAGTTTTTTTCATAACTCACCGCTCCGAAATTCAGGGATAGAACTCAAACGATCAAAAGATTCTGGCAGAAGTGAGGTGGTTCTGTGAAGTCAGGGAAAGGTTACCTGTTGGATACATGTGTGATCTCTGAACTGATCAAAACGGAGCCATTACCGAAAGTTATGGAGTGGATTGATGGTCAGGATGAAGAGAACCTGTATCTGTGTGTCATCACGCTTGGTGAAGTTGAAAAAGGAATTTCAAAGCTGGCGGAAGGCCGAAAAAAAATGCAATTGCAGGCGTGGCTGGCTGACGAATTAATGGAACGGTTCAATGGCCGGATTTTTGGCATTACCACTGAAGTTGCACGTTGTTGGGGCACAATGCCTGGTGAATCTGAGAAAATTGGTCGTTCACTCCCCGTCATCGATGCACTCATTGCTGCGACGGCCATAACAAACGACTTGATCGTGGTTACGCGAAACACCGCCGACATGAATGGTTCTGGCGCAACACTTCTTGACCCCTGGGAATAATCAGCAGAAAGGTTCGGAGATGATTCTTCACTGCCTTCAAGCAGATCCAACGCTGTCAGTAAAAAAACCGGATTCAGCTCAATACCTCCCAATGGCCGCCCTTTGTTGGACCAACATAGCACAAGCGCCCCTCTTTCACTAATTTTGCACTTGCTCGCTCCACTGCTCTCAAAGATTTATCGATTGCTTTAGCCACCTCAGCCAATGTCAGATCAGGGTTTGCCGCAAGCAGTTCAAGAATCCGATCGGGCGTTTTGACCGACGTTTTGACCGGCGTTTTGACCGGCGTTTTACCAATAACATATTTAGATGAAACATAAACCCCGGCGACTTCCCCGGTGGGCAACAAAATATTTTCTGCTACTGCTCCAGCCAGCGCACTCTCCTTTCTCCAGATAGTGACTACAAACCCGTCCGTCAGGCTGAACTCCGGTTCACGCAGACCTGCATTGCTGCAAAAGGTGATCATGTCACCTGTTCCCGTGCCCATACGTTCAATATATTTGGCAAGATAGAGTGACTCCGCCATAAGCGGGTTGGCAGGAAACGATCCGTGAGGTTTTCTGAGCTTTTCAAGGGTCAGTGATGGCGAAAGAGTACCGGGGTTCCACACCTCCAGTCGATCAGCAAACAACATGACCTGAACACTGCCGGTACTGGTATAATCCCGATGCGCAACAGCATTGACAATTGCCTCCCGCACCACTTCAGGAGGGATTTCGTAGGTGACAGGAACCTCCGCACTTTCGGCTCGGGTGCCAACAGCAAGGTCGATTTTCGAGAGAACAAAGTCAACCGCCTGATCGACAAGCTCAAAGGCCCGCCCCTTGTATACCTGATATGATGGTATCGGCTTGGCAACCCTTGTACCATGAAAATGGGCACACTTGATCTCCGAAGAGATAAGAAAACGCTGGGGATAAAAGCCGAACAACAGCACCGCAGCATGAGAAGGCCGACCCTTGTTCAGCAAATTGAGATGAGTCAACAGCTCAAAAGCGGAGGCATCTTCTTGAAGGGGAAACCCGCGCAACAGTCGCGCCCTGCGGATAAAGCGAACCATCGCCTCATCATCAAGGTCAGCAAGCGATGCATCAGGGCATACCGCCGCATCAAACGGGCCGGTACGCAGCAGCTCCAAATCTTCAAGTGTCTGTACCAACGCAGCATAAACACCAACAAGCAGTTCGGCACTGGTCACAAACCGCCTCCGTATCAACTCACTGCCCGCCCGCTGAATCAACTTCTGGATTTTGGGATGATGAGATATCCATTGTTAAAATATGTCAAGATTAACTATTGTTCGTGATAGACAAAGCTTCCATCTTGTAGATCTTACCTCGGTAATAGCAGAGTATATCCTTAGGTCTGATGATACTGTTGCAATATCATCGTCTTGACTGAGTGGTACAATATTACGGGCAACATGTGACACCAAAAAATCACGGCGTGACAGCGATAGAATATTCTCGAATGAGTAACCGATGTTACTCAAAGGATCTTCATTTGCTCCCTCTGGACCTGTATTACCCGATGAAGAAAACTCATCATTCGGGGGTACTATCACAATACCGTTTGAGTCAATCAGAACAAAAGACAGATCATCTTTCCAACACTCTTTTGCAATATGGAATGGCACTTGCCAAGTACCTGACTGGCAGGCTGCAAAAAGTAAACCAGCAAAACCATTAGCGCTCATTAAAGGGAAACAAATAAAAAATGTACTATTTCTATTGAATGTAGACATTGTTGTGTCGGACACAAATGGCTTTCGATATGTCTTCGCTTGACGAAAATACGGGCGCTCGGAAAAGGACTTCTTCGTCCCCCTTTTTGAGCTGTCTTGGCCCGCTGCTACTCGATAAGACTGAACCACCCCTGCATCATTGAGTAACCAAACTCCTTGGCTGGCTAATTCTTTAAGATCAACGAGAAGTTTATCCATCCATGCATCAGAAGATGTTGAATCACTTAGTTTTGTCAGTGCACTGTTTTTGAATCCCTCCAACACAGATAGAGCCATTTCTAACGGATGTCCCACTTGATCCGCAAATTCTCTGAGCTTATCGTCCAGTCGAATTTTGCTATGCGTATCTTGATCTCCAGCTAAAACCAGTTCGGCCATTGATAACGATAGTGCCGTACTTCTTGAGTCAACCGCAGTACGCTTAAGTGTAGGGGGAAGTAACGCAACTAACCCTCGAGCAGCGTATACTTCTGGGCTGTGAGACATCATATTGAACTGGAGACTATAAAAATGAGGCCTGTCATTTGACCTACTTACAGTTGGCTTAAGTTGCTCCTTCTCATATTCGAATATAGCATTTTCAACAAGTCGGGATACCTCAGGATCTCGATGGCTAAATCCCAAAAATAGAACATGTTCCTTTGAAAGTAAATCACCAAGTAAAGAGAATAGCTTTGTATTACTCCTGTAATGGTGCCGATAATCCCTTCGTGTAAGTACAAGTTGCTCATCAGGCCTATCCGTAGATCCATGAATCTTGATTAACAAGGCTTGGTCATTCGAATTCCTGATTTGCGCTACGCTGTTCGGTAGACCATCAACCCAAAGATCATTCGTGACTACATGAAGTTTTATACCGGTATTGAGCAATTTCCAAGCCTCCTCAAAAAGGACATCATAGTTGGTTGTAATATATATCGGACAGCGCAAACTGCACAGCAACACATGCGTGCTTGTCGGCTTTTTAACTGATCCGTAACGAGTATGCAATGTATTTTGAAGCTTATCAATACCAACATGTTGTGCCGCCAATTCAGCAAGTGTCAAAGGATCATTTTGTAGCTCCTTGTCTTCAATAAACTCAGACGATAATCCAAAATTATCCACAAGAAGAGAATTCCAAGAAGGAAGACCTGCTGCGATAGAAACACCAGACCCAAAAAAAGGAATCAGATGGCGATTTCGATAAGCATGAACAAGTCGTGGTGGCCATAGCATTGAAAATTTGCGCCAAGCATCAGCATCATTCTCTATGGGAGCCAAATCTTTGTTAATGCTTTCTAAAACATAGTCCAATACTTGAGAGTCAACGACAAAACCAGTGTTCGCATCTAATGCGGTACGTAACGCTGAAAGATCTAGCATTATATATTCTCCAAAATTTTTCCAATGTTATTTACTATATTTTTGGCAAGGACAACGTATAACGTCAATAATTTCTAAAGCCATAGCTGATATCAGAAAAGTTATAATGGCTTTCAGAAAAAATGAAGAACTATCTGTTACGCCAGCCTCGTTTTTCCCGTTAAGAGGTTGTGCATCATGCCCTGCTTGAACTGGCGAGCTTTGACCAGCTTTATTCCTAATGATTCAATTTCAGAGTCCATGTCGGAAAGGACAGATGCAATGGCAGCTTGTTCTTGGTAGGTTACAGGAATCAACATTTCAAAGTTCTGAAATGTCGGTAGTCTGAGTGAATCGACCGTTGCTTTTACGGAATTCTGCATTGCATGCGCACCAAAATTTTTAACCATGTAGTAAAAAACAAATAGCCCTGAAACGGTTTCTACAAACTTGGTGATGGCATAGACCCTTTGATGAACGTCAAAACGTCCGTTGATGTAATGGAAAATGCTTCCGATCCCCCCTTCACCAGGAATAAGGATGGCCTCACAGTCATGCGAATAACTGTTGATTCTCTCTACATGATTAGAACGAACAAAGAATGGATACTCACCATCTTCATTCTTATCCTGATTATTGCTACTTCCAGTCTTTATAGTTGCAATTTCACCAAGCGTTTTTTCTACCCACTCACCGCTGAAACCCGGCAGGCGCTTTTTGCCGGTGAGCAGTTCCTGCATGGCACCTTGTTTGATCTGGCGTTTTTTGGCGATAAGCTGCTCAAGAGATTCAATGAGGGCATCCGCATCGCCCAATGCCTCAGCAATGGATTCTTGCTCATATAACTTCGGACAAGCGACAGGAAAATCCCTGATATCCTTACTTGTGATATTTGGATCTTTTCGGCTGCTGCTTGCCACTCGTTTCCAATATTCAATCCTATAATTAATGTTACGGATCAAATAATCCGAAAGCAATACGCCTTTAAAGGGATGAATCGCTGTAATGGCTTGGTTTACAGCAGCAGGAAGCCTCAGTAATCCGGTTCTTCCGATCTGATTAAAACCTCCATACATCGCAACAAGCACCGTCCCTGTTGGATTAACTCTTAAACATGTTTCTTTAAGAGCTAAATCTGTGACGCATTCATCGGTTTCACAAATATCTGAATTGTTCAAATCTAAAGTCTTGACCCACGCAATGGAACCATTTTTATAATATCGATCCATTAAAGTACGAGAAGGCGTAGTACCAGAAGACATCTCAGATACGGTGCCAAGTGTCATAACATCCCAATCCTCAGGAATAACCCCGACCTCAGTCAGCTTATAGCCGTTTTTCACCTCAGCACTCATGCATGCCCCTCCATTCCGGTGCCTGCCGGGAGTAAACGAACAGGCACTGCGGTAAGGGTTTGCATCTGACGAATGGCGATCTGATTGAGCCGTTTCAGTCGGTCGCCCTGCACAAGGTTCATGCGAATAAACTCCGCATTCATCCCTTCAATGTTGGCAAGTACGAGCAACTGCTCCACAGTGGCATGGTCGCGCATGTTGCCGTCAAGTTTGGGATTGGCATCACGCCACTCTTTCGCGGTCAGGCCAAAGAGGGAAACATTGAGGATGTCAGCCTCATTAGCGTAGGTGTTGGCTGCCTGCGCAGGTGTTATTTCCGCTGGGATAAGATGGTCGCGGATGGCATCAGTATGAATCCGGTAGTTCAGTTTTGAGAGTGTACGGTTAAGGTTCCATGAGAGAGAAAGACGTCGGTTTTCGTCATCCTTGAGATGCTGGAACTCCTTGATAAGGTAGAGCTTGAATTCAACTGAAATCCACGAAGCGAATTCAAAGGCAATATCTTTATGGGCATAGGTACCACCATAACGGCCTGATTTCGAAGTAACTCCAAGAGCATTAGTAGCTTCTATCCAGCGTTGAGGCGAGAGAACAAAGTAATTGCTTCCCGCTTCAGATTTAAACCTCTCGAATTCGAGAGGTTTAAAACTTGGATTGCTCAATATTTCCCAAAGTCCGAGAAATTCAATCGTACTTCGGCTGCGCATCCAGTTATTGATGATGGCAAACGGTTCCCGTGCATTTCGATACCGGGCAATATCCGTTAAAGAGATGTAATCTTCATTACTTTGTGAAAGCACGGTAATGGCTACACCCTGTACTTCAATAATTGATTTTGTTGATTTACTCATAGCTCCATCCCCATTCGTTTAAGATGCTCATTCACCTTCGCCTCCAGCTTGGCGACCTTGCTGTTCACCTCGGGTAGAGGCGTTTCATAGCGTTCGGCAAGCTCTTTCACCCGGCGGGTCAGGGTCTGGCTGATGCGATCCATCTCACCGTGAATGGCGGCAGCAATTGTAGCGAGCCATTTATCATCAACAACCAGCGTTTTCACATCCTCTTCGCTCAGTGAGGGATATTTGGCATAGGCGAGCTGGTCAAGGTTGGCCTCCACCTCTTTGTGCGACTTCTTCAGGTCGGCTTCGTCGCCTGAAAGCTTCAGCCACTCGCGGAGCAGATCGGCCTCCTCTTTGCTCTCCCTCTCCCCTTTAATCTCCTTCAACCGCGCCGTAACACTTGCCTTGTTCACCTTGTCCAGTCCTGAAAAAACGCCCTCCTCCCCGCCGTGCTCCTCTTCAAGTTCTGCTATGCGTGCCTTGAGGCTTTCCAGTTTAGCCTCAAGCCGGGTGATGGCTTCCTGCTCTTCGGCAAAGTATCGAGCGATGACAAGCTGCCTGGGCACAAGATCGCAGGCCCAGCCTTTGTCAACCTCTTTGCCTTTGCTGTTCTTCACCAGAAGGCGAGAGGTTTCAGCTCTCCATCCATCTGCGGCAATGAGATAGCAGTCATCCTGCATGGTCTCCGTCCAGTAATCCATCAGGTGCTGGTAAACGTGATAGTTGTCGATCAGCGGCTTGCCGGTGTAGTGCGTGAGCAGCTCTTCGGAGAGTTCCTGAATCAGCGCCTTGGGATGAAACGCGGGCTGAAGGTTTTTGAGTCTGAGGGCGGCGCTCTCCTGCCACTCGGCAAAGAGGCTGTTCATGCTCTCGATGAAGGTGACGAACTCCGGGTGGTTGTAGATGGTACTCTTGATGCTGCCCTTCGGGATAGCAAGATCAAGGTAACCGGGACGATTGGCCTTGAAAAGGGTTTGGCGAAGCTCCGGGCAGACCTCCCAGTAGGGCTGAAGGCCATCAACATCGGTGCTGGGGATTCCTCCGCGAAGGTGGCCTTCGATATCTTGAATATCCTCTGCCACCTGGTTGTCGATGTAGCGTGGAAGGTTGAGGTTGAACTCGTTTTTCTCAATCTCCTCAATGCTGACCATCCGGGAGTATTTCGGGATCTCAAGCTGCCGGGTAAAAACATCAACAATCTTGTGGAGATCCATGTCGCGTAGACGGTTCTTGGGACCATCCTTCATGTACCCTGCGCTGGCATCAATCATGAAGATGCCTTTGCGGGCATGAGCATCTTTTTTGTCAATGACAATAATGCAGGCGGGAATACCAGTGCCGTAAAAGAGGTTGGCCGGAAGACCGATGATACCCTTGATGTAGCCCATCCTGATAAGTTTGCGACGAATATCGCCCTCGGCATTACCCCGAAAGAGAACGCCGTGGGGCAGAATGCAGGCTCCCTTGCCGGTGCTTTTGAGTGAGCGGATAATGTGGAGCAGGTAGGCGTAGTCTCCCTGTTTGGCAGGGGGAACACCGAAATGCCGGAACCGGCCATACGTATCATTCAGGGGCTCAATCCCCTTGCTCCAGCTCTTGTCGCTGAAGGGCGGATTGGCGACGACATAGTCAAAAGTTTTGAGATCGCCCAGATCGGCATCAAAAAAGAGGGGATTGGCCAGCGTGTTCCCCTGCTTGATTTCCGCTGTGGGATTGTTGTGAAGAATCATGTTCATACGGGCAAGGCCGGAGGTGGCGGCATCCTTTTCCTGACCATAGAGCGTTACCCGGGCGGTTGCTTCATCACCCACCTTCAGGAGGAGCGACCCCGAGCCGCAGGTGGGATCGTACACCGTGGTGTTATTGGTTGTGGGGGCATCGTGAATACCGACAATTCTGGCCATGATGCGGCTCACCTCGGCAGGGGTGTAGAACTGCCCTTTGCTTTTGCCGCTCTCTGTGGCAAAGTGGCGCATCAGATACTCATAGGCATCGCCGAGAATATCGTCGCCCTCTGCCCGATTTTTGGAGAAATCAAGTGCCGGATTCTCAAAAATGGCGATGAGGTTGGTGAGCGTATCGACCTTGTCCTTGCCGCTGCCAAGCTTGGTGTCGTCGTTGAAGTCCGGCATATCGGAGAGCTTGTTGGCGCTCGCCAGCGGCCCAAGAATCTTTTTGTTGATCTGGTCGCCGATGTCGGTTTTGCCTTTGAGGGCAACCATATCCCTGAAGCTTGCGCCCTCGGGAATGGTTATGGGAGCATAGAGCACACCGGCATATTTGTCGCTGATATATTTGACAAAAAGCAGGACGAGCACATAGTCCTTATACTGGCTGGCATCCATACCGCCGCGCAGTTCGTCACAGCTTTGCCACAGGGAGGAGTAGAGTTCAGATTTTTTGAGGGGCATGGGTTATCGCAAGTACTTTTATCATTTACCGATATCTTTATGGCAGAAGAGAATTTCAGGATAGAGGTGGATTTCACCTGGAATTGCCGTCATTGAGCAAATTCTGCCGATACTAAACCAGGCGAAACGTTACGCCGGGGAAGGCCTCAATTTTGCGGTCACGTGATAGCCGAGAGCCCTTTCTGCTTCACCAGAGAAAGGAGTTTCAGTGTTGGACCAGCAGGCTTCTTGATCCCCCGTTCCCATTGACTGACCGAATCTTTGCTCACATTCATGTACAGGGCAAAAACTCTCTGGCTCACCTCCTCACGCTCTCGCAAGGCTTTGATATCAGTAGCACTGAACGCATGAACCGGTGTCAGGCAAGCTTCGTCAAACTCGCGCATTGTCTTTTTGTCGATAACACCAGCATCATACATGCCTGCCATGGTTTCATGGATTGCTGCATAAGCGTCACTCTTGTATGTTTTAATCTTGTTCATGGTATTTTACGGGCCGGAAATCTCCAGCTTTAATGAGTTTTTCAAGCTGATCCTCTGAAAGAGCAAAAGTACTTTTTGCCATCTTTTTGAACCATCGTACCTCGTCTATTTTTATGTTGTCCTTATCTTTTTTTGGAAAGCCAAAAACGAAAAACGCCTTCTCATCCTGACGATAAAGGATAATTGAGCGGAACCCGCCAGATTTCCCCTCATTAGGTCGCGCAATCCTTTGCTTGATGACGCCTCCCCCATAATCCGCATCGATTAGTCCTCGGTTGGCATCTCGTACCGCCTCGCACAACTCTTTATCAAGGATTCCCTCCTCTCTGGCGAATTTTGAGAACCACTTGTTTTTGAAAATTTGCACAGTTTCGCCTCGATCAGTGAGAATACTTTGTTTTATCGAATATATAGAACCAAGTCCTATATTGCAAAAGAGTTTCAATCACAAATATTTCCGACTATTTTACTATAAGGTTACGGATAGTTACAGAGCAAACCAGAGTAATTTATGGCGCCAACTGATGTACCTGTTGCTTGTGTATCCGTTTTACCAGTAGTCCCCCCTAAAAACTTTTCGGAAAGAATGGGTATCTGGCACTCCGCTCAATACTCCCACTCCTCATGCTTGACCGGCAGGCGATTGAGATCGTCCCGCAGTGAGCGCCATTTTGGCAGCATGTCATCCATGAGTGCCATAAATCGTTCGTTGTGGTGATGCTCCAGAAGGTGAACCATTTCATGCACAACAATGTATTCGAGGCACTCTTTCGGCTTTTTGGCGAGTTCGAGGTTCACCCATATTCGCCGGGCATCAGGGTTGCAGGTGCCCCATTTCGTCTTCATTTTCTTGATGCCAAACTCATTGACCCGCACCCCGACCCTGTTCTCCCATAAAGCAATGAGATCAGGGATGGCAGCTTTCAACTGTTTCCGATACCATGCATCAAGCACTGACTGTTTTTTCTCCTGACTGGCATCAGGGCGGATATACAAATGAATGGAGCTGTGCTGCACGTCAACAGCCGAGGGCACCTCCCTCTCAACAATTTTCAGCAGGTAGCGCTTTCCCCAGAGATAATGGCTCTCCCGATTCAGGTATTCGCGTGGAGTTTCGCGCTCCTGCCCGCGCAACTTGCGCTGCTGCTTTTTTATCCAGCCCAGCCGTGAAATGGCATAAAGGCGGATGGTCTCAATATTCATGCCGGATGGGGCTGAAATACGAACCCTGCCTGCTGGAGGATAGACGCTCAGATGGATGTTTCTGATATCCTTCAGCACCACATCAACAGGAATATCTCCGATAAGAACTCTGGTCACCATCAATACTCTCGTTGCCGTTCAATAACGAGAAAGAGCCGCTCCACCTCGTCAGCGTCCTGCAGCACTTCAAAAAGCGCCCCTTTGATAATGTTCTCTTTCGGTTTGACCCCACGCCATCCATTTGGTCTGACTCGTTTGACTGTTTCATCCAGCATCATCGCCAGACGCAATTTCTCATCCTGCCGCCCTTTATAGCCGGTCGGCTCGTCGGACAGGTCAAGGTCAACATTGCCAATCCGGTCGAGCTTCAGGTTGTTGTATAATGCGCGGCGACCGGGAGTATTCAATTGCGCAGGTGTCTCTTCAGCATGGCCGGATGCTACGCGGTTAGCCAGTTCGGCCATCTCCTTGAGATACGCCTCGTAGTCAATGGCTTTCCGTCGGCGCGAAGCAATGAGTTCGTCAAGCAAAAGCGACATGCTCTCATAAAATGCCGGATCGTTCAGGTGATCTTTGATGATTTTGCTTCGAACATTGTTCTCGATCGTCTCGGCAATCGCATCCCTGTGGCTCTTTATCCCCTCGGGCAGGTTGTTGATCGCCTCTGCAATGCCGGATTTCACGATCAGCTCCAAAAGCGGCAGAGCATCAAACGGAGAGATCTTTCTCGGCTCATCGGCTTCGATATAGGTATCGATGAGATGGCGCATATCCGCCTCATAGGCCTTCAGGTCGATGCTTTCACCGCTGGCATGGCGGATGATTTCTCGCAACTTGACCGAGCGGTCGAGAGCTTTTTTGATTCGCTGCACCTCAGTGGCGCTGTAGCCTGCGGCATCAAGCTCGTCGGCAATGCCGCTATAGGCCCTTACCAGCATGGCTGTTGCCTTGTAGAGGGCAGAGCGGAACGCCTCTCTTGCAGCAAGCTCCTCGGGAAGTTCACTGTTGCCGCAGAAAAAATGGATATGCTGAAGCTCGCCCTTCGGAGGCTCAACCGGTTCGCAGATCAGTGCAAGCACCTCAAGCGCATTGTCGAGACGCTCCCGCCCCTTTGCCAGCCGGTCTTTCATCAGAATATCAGACTCTCCTGCACCATCGCTCTTATCCAGCTCTGAACTATAAACCGTATAGACCTTCAGAGCATCATTCATCTTTTTGAAAAGATCTTTATAATCGACAATGTAGCCGAACTCCTTGTCGTCCCCATCGAGGCGATTGGTGCGGCAGATGGCCTGAAAGAGAGCATGATCCTGCATACTTTTATCGATATAGAGGCAGGTGCAGCTCGGCGCATCAAAACCTGTCAGCAGTTTATCGACCACAATCAGCAGCTTCATCGTTGCCGGTTGCTCCCTGAAGAGCCGTTTGGCATTGTCTTCGTAACTCTCTGTTTTTGACTTGCCCGGCACGGTCTCTACACCCTGCAGAAGCGTCATGTAGGTATTGTAGATCGACTCCTTGTCCGTCTCGGTGTTGGCTCCGGTATCTTCCGTTGTAATATCTCTCGTCTGCGGATTGTAGGAGGTAATCACCGCGCACTTGCCTTTAAACACCGACTTTTGAAACAGCTCAAAGTACTTGCAGGCCTCGTAGATACTTGAAGCCACCAGAATGGCGTTACCGCGATGGTTACTGAGACGAGGCTTGACACTGAAATCAAACACAATATCGTTGACCACCCGGTTCATCCGTGACCGGGAGCTGAGCAGATGCTGCATGGTTCCCCACTGCTCGCGAAGAGCGCCCTTCTGCCACTCATTCAACCCCCTCGTTTTGGCATCAAACCATGCGTCGATTTTCTCCTTCGAGCCAAGTTGCTGGTCAATATCCCGCGCCTCATACACCAGATCAAGCACCACCCTGTCCTCAACAGCCTCGTTGAACTTGTAGGTGTGAATGTAGCTCCCGAACACTTCAAGGGTGGTGGCCGCATCCTTTTTCAAGAGAGGCGTGCCGGTAAAACCGACAAAAACCGCATGAGGCATCAAAGCCTTCATGGTTCGATGAAGCTTGCCGCTCTGCGTCCGGTGGCACTCATCAACAAAGACAAAAACATCCCCCACCGTATGGCCGGGCTGTGATTCAAGCTCCCGGATAAACTCCTCAAAATTATCCACCCCTTTTCTGCCAAACTTGTGTACCAGTGAGCAGAGCAGACGCGGGGCTGGCTGGCTGAGCTGCTTCATCAGGTCACTGCCGCTGGTGGTGCGCCTGATTGTTTCTCCCGCATCGGTGAAAACTCCGGCAATCTGCTTGTCGAGTTCATCGCGATCAGTCACAATAACCACACGGGCGGCAGGCTTGTTCTCCAGAATCCAGCGGGCCAGCAGCACCATCACCATGCTCTTGCCACTCCCCTGCGTGTGCCAGATAATGCCACCCCTGAACTCCTCGGCAGAGCGCTGCGCCGCCTTGACACCAAAATACTGATGTACCCGTGGCAGCTTCTTTACCCCGCCATCAAAGAGCACAAAATCGTGCAGCAGCTCAACCAGTCGGGATTTCCGGCAGATCTTGAGCAGATACTTGTCGAGCTTGAAACGAGAGTTATCCTCCTCATCCTCCTTCCATTGCAGAAAATACTTCTCCTCCGTACTGACCGTACCATACTTCAGTCCTTCCGAATCGTTTCCGGCAAAAATGAACTGCACTGTTGAAAAGAACGGGGCAATAAACTCGGGGCGCTGATTGACAAGGCTTTGGCGGATGCCGTCACCAAGCGATACCCTGCTGTTTTTCAACTCCAGCACGCCAACCGCTATCCCGTTGAGGTAGAGCACAATATCGGGCCGTTTGTCGTGCTGCCCATACACCGTCACCTCTTCGGCAACGGCAAAGTCGTTCAGCTCCGGGTGGTCGGTGTTGATCAGCTTGACGGTTTCACTATTCTCACCCGCCGCCGCTTTTACCGGAACACCGTAGTGAAGGAGGCTGTAGACCTTGCGGTTGTTGTCGTAAAGCGTACGGTTGGGATTATTTGCCTCAATACGCAGTTCATGGATGGCTTTGGTACTCTGCGCCGGAGTGTAGCCGTTCCGCAAAAGGTAGGCTGAGAGCAGAGGCTCCTCAATATTGCTGTTCCCCTCGCGATCCTTCCAGTTGCCGAGAGAGCGGTAGGCAAGCTCTTTGGTGAACAGGGCAAGCACGCGGTTCTGTGTCTCGCGTTCAGAGTTCCCGATGGTGGTCAAGCGGTTACCTCCTGCAATGAAAAAAAATTACTGTACATATCGCTCTTACGCCTCCAGAACCACAATCCCGTCCGGCAGATCACTCAACCGTTGGCCACCCTCATCAGTAACGACAAAGGTATTTTCGATACCGATCACCCCTTTGCCGGGAATGACAAACTTTGGCTCGACTGCAATAACCTGATTTGCCAGCAATGGCACCGCAAACCCTTTTGCAAGTACCGGAAGCTGATCGAGTTCAAGGCCAACGCCATGACCCACAAATTTCGCCTGTTCACCCGGCATTCCCATAAAACAGGAGCCAAGTCCAGCCTGTTCAGCCATTGATGCGGCTGCAAGAAAAAGCTCTTCGCAGATTGCACCGGGCTTCATGGCCTGACGAACCATCTCCTGAATATCGATAGCAATATCAAATGCCCGCTGCAATTCAGGATCAAGCGTTCCGATTACAAACATGCGGGTCATATCGGTAATGTAACCATTGAAAACCCCGGCGTAATCCAGAAGAATCGGTTTATTTACGGGAATTTCGTCGTTCGAGGCCCCATGCGGTGAGGCACTTGACAGCCCCTTGCCTGTCACCGGACCGTCAAAAAATCCGCCGTTTGCCCCTCCAGTGGAAACAGCCAGGCCAAAGAAAAGCTCCTGGTTAAACGCCCGCATCCTTACATACCCCTCATGCCCCGCCTTGCGGAGACGATATTCCATTTCAGCAGACACATCAAGCTCACGCATACCCGCTTTCAGGAATTTCGGCACCTCGGCAAACACCGATGCAAGCTTGCCTGCGCTGTACCTCAGTTGCTCAAGTTCAAAAGGCGACTTTACTGACATGACTTCACGAACAATCATCGAAATATCCACAAAACTGCGCCCCGGCAGCGCCCGCGTATAAAAGCTGTGCTGCTGGACTGGAACAGCGTCAAAGGTCATGCCAAGAGCAACTTGATCCTCATTGAACACCGAAGCAAACTCCTTGCTTGAGGGAAAAGGGCGAATATCCTCAATCGGGCTCTCCTCCCTTGCCCGCGAGAGACTTTTGCGTACCAGAAGCATCGGCAGACCATCCGCTGGAATCCAGAGTATGGCATTCTGGCGGGTTCCTGCAAAATAGTAGACATCAATCGGGAGTATGAGCAGTGCGGCCTGCACGCCCTTGTTTCGGAGCATTCCCTGCAACCGGAGTACGCGTTGTTGTGATTCGGTTTTTGTCAGCATGGTTTTATTGTATTAATTCAATTTTCAGAAGCCTTCTGAGAACTTCCCTCCATTGCATGGTAAATCAAAGCCGGGCCATGCTTCACCGTGCGAGCGTAATGCAGTGCCGGTTTGCCGAACACCATGGCATAACCAAACAGATGATCATCCGGAATACCAAGACGATGACGTGTCTCCGGAAGGATATCGTTCATCGCGAACTTTGCAAGACCGTTCCAGAGAGTGCCGACGCCATTGGCCTGGGCAAAAAGGTCGAAGCTGGAAAGCGCAATCATACAATCCTGCAAGGGAGAGGCCACCTGCTGTGGTGCCGATGCAATGAGCAGATGTGGTGCATCACGGAAGATAATGTCCGCACGATGCTTTTCCCAGAACGACACAAAGTTGGCAAAAATCCCAGCTCCTTCCGGTAAAGCATTGGCGTTCACCAGCCGTTTCAAACCGGCAATCACCTCTTCGCGCAGTTGCACAACCTTGTCGTGGCTGTCGAGCACCGTTAAACGAACCTGGCGGGAGTTCTCACCTGTCGGAGCCTGCCATGCAACATCAAGCAGCCTTTGAATGAGAGCCGGATCAAGGTTGTCAGGCTTAAAACGGCGCACTGAACGACGTCCCCTGATGAGCGTCTCAAGAGCAACCGGATCAGGAAATGCACCCTTCAGCGGACGACTCTCGGAAGCGTGCAGACCGAGAATGGAGACCGATCCTGTAGGGCAGATGGCAAAGCAATGCTGGCAGTGGAAGCAGCTTCCCTCCTTATTTTGAGCAACGGCAGGATAACCATCCTCACCCAGGCTGATAATCCGTGCCAGGCAGTCGGCCATACACGCACCGCAAAGGGCACATGTCTGCCTGTTAACCATATAATCTATCATTGTTGTTTCCTCTTGTAAGTTTTATAAGTGTTGATTCATCCGGTTTTCTTCCAGAACCAATACTGCCATCCGCGTCGAACACACACAAAATCGTACGGCTATATTCAAGCGTTATAAACGACAATTTCCTGAAGTTACGGATTTATTCATTTCTCCCCTCTATTCAGGATAGGTGATAACTCATTGCGATAATCGAAAAACATCCTGAAACTCACTCCCTGTCGTTGACAGAAAGAGAGATTTGCCGGACAGTGTATTCGGCTCTATATTATTCAGGAAACGGTTTTATTCTCATTTCTGGCACTAACATGAATCAACGAAAACAATCCGTTAACGATATACTCGTTGAAATAGTTGATGTCGTGGTCACAAAAGTGAACCCGGCAGGCCAGAATACCGTCATTCTTGACCGAATATCTTTTTCCGCCCGTGAAGGAGAGATAACCGGAGTAATCGGACCGTCCGGAAGCGGCAAGAGCACCCTGATTCGACTTGTCAACCGCCTTGATGAACCCTCTGAGGGCAGGATTTTTCTGAATGGTGAAAACATTTCAGGGATAGACCCGCTTCTGCTGCGTCAGAAAGTTGCGATGGTTCTGCAAAAGCCTTTCATGTTTGAAGGAACACTTCTTGAGAACCTGCAACGACCGTTTGTTTTCCGGAACTTTACTCCCCCTTCAGCAGGCAGCAATGAAATTTCCCGGGTTCTTGATCTCGTTCAACTCTCTCCTGAGATGTTGACGCGTGATGCCCGCTCACTTTCCGGTGGTGAACAGCAAAGGGTCAATCTGGCACGAGCTCTCATCAGCCACCCGGAGGTTCTGTTACTTGATGAGCCGACAAGTGCTCTGGATCGTCCTTCCACAGCACGTCTGGCCACCATGCTGAGCAACATCTGTCGTTCCGAACGTCTGGCCATTATTGTGGTGACCCATGATCTTTATCTTGCCGAACATATCGTCGATCACCTGATCTACCTGGAGCATGGCAAAATTATTGAAGAGGGCGCTGGCGCGCAAATGCTGGCGAAACCGCAAACCAAAGCATTCAGAAGTTTTCTGGCAGAACCTGAAAGAAACAAGAACGCATCATCATGAATAACCCGCACATCATTCCGCTGGATGTGATCCAGTTGGTCTATGCTTATGGGCTGATTCTGCTCTCTCTGGGCCTTGTACGCTTGCAGCAGATTGGCCATGAACAACAGCTTCTCTGGGCCTCGAAGAGATTGAAACTGCCCTCTGCCTGGGAGCCACTTCACGGCAATCCGCAAAACAGGCTGTCCGAAACGCCTATAGTGCCTCGCTGAGACCAACCATCAACACTATGGCCGCCACAGGAATTGTCGCCTTGCCCGGCATGATGACCGGCCAGATTCTTTCGGGCTCAGAACCTGTCATCGCCGTCCGGTACCAAATTGCCATCATGTGCGCCATCACCGGCGCTGTGGCAGTAACTTTTTTCCTGATTGTGCAACACAAGGCGCTACCGGAGCTTCTTTACTGATGCCCATCAACTGAAGGGGGAATGATTCTTTTCCTGCCTGATCTGGCCGAAAAAGCTGGAACAAGACAAAAAAAACATTGCGACCGGACCAGTTCAGAAAAGTGAGTACATAGCCGATGATAACTCATTTGTATAATCCTCTGATTTTAACTATTGTTCAATCAGATTCTCATCTTGGGGGTGCTTAATTTTTTCCGCCACATCTGCGGGGAAAAGAGGAGGCTCAGAGTAGACCCTTATAACTTGATGCAGGTAATGCTGACGCAAGAAAAGATAAAGCTGGCTGTTTAGCTTTTTGATGCCCTTCTTCCCGCTTCTCCTTGCAGTACCTGTCTGTTTAAATATTGCCATGACCAAGACTACTGAAAAAACCTTCTGCCCTGAGTTTCTCACTGATGAGCTTTCATCTGAAAAAATCTACATAAAGGGCTCCCTTTATCCCATTGAAGTGGGTATGAGAAGCCTGAAACTGAGCAGAACATACCTCTGCAACGGGCAGGAGTTCGCTTCGCTCCCCCTTTACGATACCAGCGGCCCCTACTCGGACTACTCTCTCAAGATTAATCCTGAAAAGGGACTGCCTCCAATTCGAAACTCCTGGAATTTTCCCCGCAAGGTGCAGATGGGGTCTGCTGTTACGCAGATGCACTTTGCCCGCAAGGGAATCATTACTCCGGAAATGGAGTACGTTGCTATCCGGGAGAACCAGCAACTGGAGGGGTGGATTACCTCTTTTTCCCGAGGCAAGGCCAGGGTTGAACCAATAACACCTGAATTTGTCAGGAAAGAGATTGCCGAGGGACGTGCCATCATTCCTGCCAACATCAACCATCCTGGGCTTGAGCCGATGATTATCGGCCGCAACTTCCGCGTCAAGATAAACTCAAATATTGGCAACTCGGCACTGGGCTCTTCCATTGATGAAGAGGTTGAAAAGGCTGTCTGGTCGTGCCGCTGGGGTGCTGATACGGTCATGGATCTCAGCACCGGCTTCAATATTCATGAGACCCGTCAGTGGATTCTCAGAAATTCACCGGTACCGATTGGTACGGTGCCCATGTATCAGGCGCTCGAAAAAGCAGGGGGCAAGGCTGAAGATCTGACCTGGGAGCTCTACCGCGAGACGCTGCTTGAGCAGGCAGAGCAAGGTGTTGATTATTTTACCATTCATGCGGGCATCCTGCTTGAACATCTCCCTTATGCTGAAAAACGACTGACCGGCATTGTCTCAAGAGGTGGCTCCATCATGGCCAAATGGTGCAAATTCCACAAAACAGAGAACTTTCTCTATACTCATTTTGAAGAGATCTGTGAAATATTGCAGGCTTACGATATTGCCGTTTCTCTTGGTGATGCTCTTCGACCCGGCTCAATACTTGATGCCAACGATGAGGCTCAATTCGGAGAGCTGAAGGTTCTCGGCGAGCTGACCAGCGTGGCCTGGAAATACGATGTGCAGGTGATGATTGAGGGGCCGGGCCATGTTCCGCTTCACCTGATAGAGGAGAACATGCAGAAACAGCTTGAGTATTGCCATGAGGCTCCCTTTTACACCCTTGGGCCTTTGATTACCGATATTGCCGCCGGGTATGACCATATCAATTCAGCAATCGGAGGTGCAATCATTGCAAGCTATGGCTGTTCGATGCTCTGCTATGTCACCCCCAAGGAGCATCTCGGCCTGCCGGACAGAAATGATGTCCGTGAAGGGGTTATTGCCCACAAGGTTGCGGCCCATGGCGCGGATCTTGCCAAAGGAAGTCCTGTGGCCTGGCTGCGGGATGAACTGATGAGCAGAGCTCGATACGCGTTTGCCTGGGAGGATCAGTTTAACCTTTCGCTTGATCCGGAAAAAACACGCGCAGTGCATTCACAAAGCATGGCGCTGAGCGGCCACACCGAAAAGAATCCCGATTTCTGCACCATGTGCGGGCCTGATTTCTGTTCGATGAAAAAGTCGAAGGAAGCGGCGACGGTCAATTGACCATGGACGATGAATTGAGAGTGAACAGTTGTTGTTTGTTGCCCACTCTCAATTGATCGAATGAGGGAAATTTAAAGCGATGCGGCTTTGACGATAGCAACGAAATCGGCTGCGTTAAGGCTGGCTCCGCCAATCAGGCCGCCGTCAATGTTTGGCATAGCAAAAAGTTCTACGGCATTGGAAGGCTTGACACTTCCACCGTACTGAATCCGAAGTCCCTGGGCGGCAGCATCACCATAGAGTTCAGTAACAAGTGTGCGGATCTGGAGATGCACCTCTTCAGCCTGCAGAGAGGAGGCTGTTTTTCCGGTACCGATAGCCCAGACAGGCTCATAAGCAACAACAATTGCACTGATATCGCTGATACCAGCCAACCCTTCGCGTACCTGTGATGAGATAATGGCTTCGGTTACTCCGCTTTCGCGCTCGGCAAGTGTTTCACCGACACAGAGAATAACGTTAAGCCCTTCTGACAATGCCTTTTTGGTTCTAAGATTGACGGTAGCATTGGTTTCGCCGAAGTACTGGCGACGCTCGGAGTGGCCGATAATAACTGAGGAACAACCTGCGGCATTGAGCATTCTGGCTGATACTTCGCCGGTATAGGCTCCATCATTTTCGTAATGACAGTTCTGGGCAACAAGCTGCACTTCACTCCCTTCAATAATCCTTCCCGCAGCTTCCAGTGCCAGAAAAGTCGGCGCTATGCCAACTTCGCAGCCTGAAAAGTTTTCACCAAGCGCGGCAAGCACTTCTGCGGCAAGGGTCTCCGACTCAGCAATGGTATTGTTCATTTTCCAGTTGCCGACAACAATTTTTCTACGCATCTCTTAATATTCTGTTTTTACATCATAATAGATCCGGTCGATCTGATCCACAGTGAACCGGTGTTTTCCTGAACGAGCATCCTTGACTTCAACTTCGTTACTGCCGACAGAGATGACTCTGCCATGCCACACTCTTGCCTCTTTGGTCACCAGGTTAATTTCACGATTCAGCAACTCCTGATTGCCGCCGATACTCTCCTGACGATAGATGATTTGACGTTTCCCCATGGGATAGCTGGTTTAATTTGCCCTTATTTAACGAAAATCTCCAATATCTCATAATGAAGTTCACCTTTCGGCACAACTACCTTAACTTTTTCACCGACAGCCTTTCCAATAAGCGCCCTTCCTACAGGAGAGCGAACGGAAATCTTGCCCGTATCGGTATCGGCTTCTTCTGAAGAGACCAGAGTGTACTCAATAATCTCATTTGGATCATCGAGATTACATAGTTTTACAGAAGTAAGAATATAAACCTTGTCGGTCTTTATCTGTTTGGGATCAAGAATCGTTGCTGATGCAAGCTTGTTTTCGAGATCGGCAATGCGCGCTTCTGTATGTGACTGCTCTTCTCGTGCCGCATCATATTCTGCATTTTCACTGAGATCACCATGAGCCCTTGCTTCGGCTATTTTTTCCAGAACTTCCCTTCTGGTTTGATGAACCAGCACATACAACTCCTCTTTCAGCCGGTTGTATCCATCGCTTGTCAGGTAAATTCTGTCAGTCATCTCTTGTACTGTTTTTGTTGAAAATAAAAGAAAATAACACCATAAAAACGATGCATGAAAACGGACGGGATTGCGAACAAAAAAAAGTAAAGTCAGTTACGCACCGCTGACTTTACTTCAAATCAATGTACAACTCTTAATCCTTCAGGCAAAAAAACTTTACACATTAAACGCAAAATATATTTTGCTTCCTCCACGATCAACAAGCAAAAACAACAGATCACCCTTTTTGATGTTTTTAACAAGGGTGCCGTAACCTGCCAATGAAGGAACCTCCTGTTTGTTCACAGAAAGAATAAGATCGCCCGGGCGCAAACCTGCACGATAGGCATTGGAGGAAGGTGCCATGGCCGTAATAACAACCTTGCCAGCAGATGACTTGAGTTTCAGTTTCTGAGCTATCTCAGCAGTAAGCTCCTCCGCCCTGAAACCAAGCACAGTGCTAACCGTCTCCCCTGCTTCTGTCCGGGATGCATCTGCAACCTTTGTTGCCACCTGCTCTTCAAGACGAACAGTGAAATTTTTAACACTTCCATCCCTGAATACCCTGAGATTTACCGTTGATCCTGGAGCCTGGCTGGCAATGGCATTCCGAAAAGAAACACTGCTCGCAACCTTTACCCCATTATAGTCAATGATAACATCGCCAGTTTTCAGTCCGCTTTTTGCCGCAGGACTTCCCTCTACAACTGTTCCAACCAACGCCCCTTCACCTGCCTTCAGATGCATGGCTTTTGCAAGATTATCATCAATATCCTGAAGCGTCACACCCAGATAGGATCTGGTCACCTTTCCGGTGGTAATAAGGGAGGTCAATACCGCTTTGGCCATATTCGATGGCACAGCAAAACCTATCCCCTCGAACCCGCCCGTGCGGCTTGCTATGGCCGTATTGACACCGACAAGCTCTCCGTTGATGTTGACAAGAGGGCCACCGGAATTACCGGGATTAATTGCTGCATCGGTCTGTATGAAATCTTCATAATCGGCAAGCCCGACATTTGCACGGCCTTTGGCGCTTACAATCCCCTGGGTAACCGTTCTCGCAAGATTTTCACCAAGAGGGCTGCCGATTGCGATAACCCATTCTCCAACCCTGAGTTTGTCACTGTCGCCGATAACAATTGGTTTAAGCCCTTTTACATTAACTTTGATGACGGCAATATCGGTCTTTGGATCCGAACCAATGACCTTCGCATCAAGTTTCCGGTTATCCGAGGTTCTGACATACACAACATCTGCGCCATCGATCACATGATTATTGGTAAGAATATAACCATCGGCAGTCACAATAACCCCTGATCCGAGACCCCGCTGAACCTCTTTGCGGCCATTATTGAGTGCTCCCCCCCCCTGCATTCCAAACATGTCATCAAAAGGACTTCCAAAAAAGCTGAAGGGAGAAAATATACGCTGATTAACGGTTTTTTCAGTAAAAATCGTCACCACAGAAGGCGTTGCCGACTCGGCAATCTGCACAAATGCCTCGTTAAAGCTCTTCAGCGACTGAATCGGATAGTTTTCGATATTGCTCGTTGCCGTGGCAAAATTCGGCTTGCTGGAAAGACTTGTCCCGTTAAAGGAGAAGTTAAATTCCAGGTTGGAAAAAATAAGAGCACCTACGGTCACACCTGCAAAAACCAGAAGCAGGTATTTCATAAATGATGGTTTCTTTTTCATCATGGATTGGATTAATCGTTTTAATCGTTCGCTAAAGCATCAATAGATTCAACAGCCGTAATGCCGGCCTTCATTTTATTCATCGTCTCTTCATATTCTGCTTCCGGCTTTGAATCAGCCACAATACCTCCGGCAGCCTGAAAATAGATTGTTTCATTCTCGATAACCATTGTCCGGATGGCAATTGCCGTCGTTAGATTTCCCTTGAAATCAAGGAAACCAACGGCACCACCGTACAAACCCCGTTTTTCCTTTTCAAGCTCGTAAATGATCTCCATGGCACGAACCTTTGGCGCTCCGGTGAGAGTACCAGCCGGGAAACAGGACCAGAATGCATCCATGGTGCCAAGATCGTCCCGAAGTTCGCCCCGCACATTACTGACAATATGCATCACATGAGAATATTTTTCAATAACCATCATCTCATTTGTATCGACAGTGCCGATTTTGGCAATTCTGCCGATATCGTTTCTGCTCAAATCGATCAGCATGAGATGCTCCGCCAGCTCTTTCTCATCGGCAAGCAACTCGCGGGCATTGCGCTCATCCTCTTCAAAACTGCTGCCGCGATGCCTTGTTCCTGCAATCGGGCGGGTATCAACCATACGTCGCCCGTTGCTGTCGCGCTCAACCTTGACCAGTAATTCAGGAGATGAACCGACAATCTCAAACTCCTTCATGTCAAAATAGTATAAGTAGGGCGAAGGATTGATGGTTCTGAGCATCCTGTAAACATCAAAAGGTCGAGTATGGAGAGGACGGCAGAGACGCTGTGAAATTTGTACCTGAAAAATATCTCCGGCAACAATGTAATCTTTTGCCTTGATCACTTTTTGCAGATACTCTTCTTTTGAAGTATTTGAAACAACCAGCTCGGGCTGTTCGGCCCGGAACGAAATCTCTTCACGCCCCAGCGGCCGGAACATCTGTTCGGCAATAAGATCTATCTTTTTCAACGCCGTCAGCTTGTCGGTCTCATCAAGATAATTGGAAACAATAAAAACCTTGCGCATGACATTGTCGAAAACCACAAGCGTATCACAGAAGAGAAGAAAAATATCAGGCATACCAGCCGGATCTGCCAGTTCAGGCTTTGGAATCCTTTCAACAAGATGCATGGCATCGTACCCGAAATAGCCGAAAACACCAGAGGTGATCATCTGTGGCGTTCCGTTCTTTTTCCTTGGTATCTCTTCAGTATCGAATGCTGCAAGACAGAGGTCAATCTTCAAACGAAGATTTTTCTCTCCACCGGCTATCTCACGGAGATCACAGAATTTTTCATCCCGGATCTCAAGCTCAGCCAGCCCGTCAACCGATCCTTTCAGGATGGCAACGGGATCTATGGCGATATAGGAAAAGCGGGCAAGATGCTCTTCGCCCTCAACCGACTCAAGCAGGCAGGAAAATGGGCGTTTCAGCTTCAGATAGACTGAAACCGGGGTTTCGGTGTCGGCATGTATCTCCCTGAAAAGCGGTTTGAGAAGATAGGGCGCATGCCGTTGATGTACTGGCATAAGAAGAGAAAACTGAATTAATTATTGATACACGGTAATAAAGAAAAAAATTTTGTATCGTAAAAAAAGAACTCCGGTGGGACACTCCGGAAACGGCCGAAATGAAAAAGAAATAATGGTGCCCCGATTTCCAGAAAAGCATTTCATGATAAACTGGCTTAAGGCGCTTTTACTCTCCCCGGGAGTACTCTTTCCTGCAGGATATCTTCTCGTCTATCTCTCTACCAATATCTTTCTGAATGCCGATTTCAAAAAGAACATTGCACAATCCGTTGGTCAGGCAACTGGAAATACCTGGCAGGTAAGCATCAAATCGCTGAAATCGGGATTGATTCTTGATTCTGTCACACTCAATGATATCGAACTCACGCCAGCAGGAGCAGCGGAAAGCAATCTGCAACATCCGGCTCACACCATTACGATCCCGACACTCGAAATACCCTGCCCCAACCTTGAAAAACTTCTTTTCAGCCATGCCGATCGGAACTTGTCAACCAACGTGATCTGCAAAAAAATTCTGGCTGATGATCGTATCGTTCAGTGAACCATCAAGCCTGGCCGATTCCATCGGATAGAAGCAAGTTTGTTAAGAGTATCCTTCCACAACGATAGATCGGGATCCCATGACCAGTAGACCATCAACGCCTTGCCGACCAGATCTTTTTCTGGAACAAATCCCCAGAAACGACTGTCGAGACTGTTATCGCGGTTATCGCCCATTGCAAAGTAATAGTTTCCACGAACAGTGTATTGCTGAGTCGGAGAACCGTCAATAAATACCTGTCGACCCTGTAAACTCACTTCGTGCCCCTCATCGGCAATAAGGGAGCTGTAAAGGGGAAATGTTGCTGCGGTCAATTGAACAACATCACCATTTCGGGGGATACGTATCGGTCCGTAATTATCCTTGTTGTAATTGGAAAACTGCGGAAAAATCATGTAATCTCCCTCTCCTGCAGGTACACGACTGCCGATAAACTGTGCATGTTCTGGAAGGGGTACCGGTTTCTTGTTAATCATGAGTTGCTGGTCATGAATCTCAAGCGTATCGCCGCTCAAGCCTACACAACGCTTGATATAGTTCAGTGACCGATCCTTGGGATATTTGAAGACAATAATATCGCCATGTCTAACCTTTTCAACTCCCGGCAGACGAATCTCGGTAAAGGGTATTTTCGGACCATAAATATATTTGTTGACAAAAAGAAAATCACCGGCAAGCAGCGTATTCTCCATCGATCCTGTTGGAATGCGGTACGTTTCCACCACAAAAACCCGAAGTACGATAGTAAATATCAGCGCTATAACCAGGGCTTCAAACCACTCCTGAAAATGTTTTTTTCCCGGTTTACTTTTCTGAGTATTCAATACTGTAGCAATTTATGCGTTAAAAAAATTTCACAGAATCAGGCTTGAACACTATTCATCAATGTTCAATAATGCAAGGAACGCCTCCTGCGGAACCTCTACCCTGCCAACCTGCTTCATTCTCTTTTTACCCTCTTTCTGTTTTTCAAGCAGCTTGCGCTTTCGGCTTATATCACCGCCATAGCACTTGGCCAGCACGTTTTTGCGCATTGCCGAGATGGTTTCGCGAGAAATCACTTTGCTGCCGATTGCCGCCTGAATCGCCACTTCATACATCTGTTTCGGGATAATCCCTTTCAGTTTCAGGCAAAGCTTCTTCCCCCAGTCGTACGCCTTCGAACGGTGCACCACAATAGAGAGAGCATCAACCGTGTCGCCATTCAGCAGCACATCAAGTTTGACCAGATCAGACTCACGATAGCCAATATACTCGTAATCCATTGAGGCGTAACCTTTTGAAATGGATTTAAGCCTGTCGTGAAAATCAAAAACGATTTCTGCCAGCGGAAACTCAAAATGCATGATCACCCTGGTGACATCAAGATAATCGGTATTTTTATACTCGCCCCGGCGCTCTATACCGAGTTTCATGATATTGCCGATATAGTCGGCAAGCGTAATGATCTGCATGGTCACATAGGGCTCTTTAACCAGGCTGATGCGACCCGTTTCAGGCATTTTTGATGGATTGTCGACTATAACAATTTCCCCGTTGGTCATCACAACCCGGTACTCTACATTCGGAACCGTGGTGATGATATTGACCCCGTACTCCCGCTCAAGACGCTCCTGGATAATCTCCATGTGGAGCAATCCGAGAAATCCGCATCGGAAGCCGAAACCAAGCGCAACTGACGTTTCAGGAGTATAAACCAGCGAGGCATCATTCAGTGCAAGCTTTTCAAGCGACTCGCGAAGATCCTCAAATTCATTCGAATTGATCGGATAGAGGCCGCTGAACACCATCGGCTTGACATCCTTATAACCCGCAAGTCGTTCGCTTGCGGGATTATCGACAAGCGTTACCGTATCGCCGACCTTGGCATCCTTGACATCCTTTATAGAGCAAATCAGATAACCGACATCTCCCGATTCAAGCAAATCTTTCGGCTGCCGCTTCATGCTCATGGTGCCAATCTCATCGGCAAGAAAAATCTTGTCGCTGGCAAAAAACTTGACCCTGTCACCCTTTCTCAGTGAACCCTCAACAATACGGAGGTATACTACCGCACCGCGATACGAATCAAAAACAGAATCAAAAATCAGTGCCCGCAGGGGTAGATGATTATTGTCGGCAGGATGAGGAATACGCGCAACAATGGCCTCCATCAGCTCACTCACCCCGATACCGGCTTTTGCCGACACCTGAAGAATCTCCTCACGTTTGACTCCCATAAGATCCATGACCTGACGGGCAACACCTTCAACATCCGAAGAGGGAAGATCGATTTTATTGATAACAGGAATAATATCAAGACCGGCATCAATGGCCAGATAGAGATTGGCAATAGTCTGGGCCTCTACACCCTGTGTCGCATCAACAATAAGGAGGGCCCCTTCACAGGCAGCAAGAGAGCGTGAAACCTCATAGCTGAAGTCGACATGGCCGGGAGTATCAATAAGGTTCAAGGTGTATTGCAACCCGTCGGCAGCCTTGTATTTCATCTGGATGGCATGGCTTTTGATGGTAATGCCCCGCTCCCGCTCAAGGTCCATATCATCAAGAACCTGTGCAGAGGCCATCTGTGTACGATCAAGCGTATGCGTTATTTCGAGCAGGCGGTCGGCCAGCGTGGATTTTCCATGATCGATATGCGCGATAATGCAGAAGTTTCTGATGCGGCTGACTTCTGTACTGGACAAGGCCATAAAAAGGGCGTTTGATTCTTGTGAAAATTCAAGGTGAGGAATATAAGCAATTATTACGATTGTGACATTGCAGAGCTGTTACACAAAAAACAGAACCTCTGCGTCATGACGGAAGCCTCTGAGAAATTCAGATGCCTCCATGGGTTTGCGCCCTTCAAGCTGCAGCGACAACAGCTCAATCCAGCCGTCGCTTCCGCTTGCATAGAGTCTGCTCTTATCCGCAAGCATGGTTCCCGGAGAGGCTGATGGAATCTCGATTGAAAGCGCCGCTGGACATGCGCTGAATATTTTCATGGTTTTCCCCTGGAATGTTGTCCATGCCGCAGGTTTCAAGGCCAGACCCCTGATCAAATCATTGATAGCCGTCACCGGCTGCGACCAGTTGATTCGCGTGTTATCCCGCGTGAGCTTGGGAGCCCTTGAAGCAAGGGCCTCATTCTGCCCGGAAACGTTGACACCGCCATCGGCTATTTGATGCAGCGTCTGAACAACAACCCGGGCTCCAATCTCCGACAAGCGACGAGTAAGATCCGCCGCATTTTCATCGGGGGCTATCGGTGTTTTTTCCTGAAGAATGATATTGCCGGTATCAACCCGCTGCTGCAGAAAAAATGTGGTGACACCGGTGTCCTTTTCTCCCTTGATAATAGACCAATTGATGGGAGCCGCACCCCGATAGGCAGGAAGAAGCGAAGCATGCAGATTGAATGCACCAAGAGAGGCCTGTTCATACACCGCAGGAGGCAGAATACGGAAAGCGGCAACAACAATGACATCAGGGCGTTGCGCAGCAACAACTGCAGCAAAATCCGGATCAGTGACATCATCAATTTCATACACCAGAAGCCCGAGAGCAAGAGCTGCCCTTTTTACCGCTGATGGTTCAGGATTGGAATGCTTATTTTTACGAGGTTTGTCCTTTCCCGTAACAACAAGCACAAGCTCGAACGCACTGTTTTCAGCAGCAATAGCCTGCAACGAGGGAACAGCAAACTCAGGGGTTCCCATAAAAATAATCCGCATGGCACTCAAGAAGGTTTAGATATCATAACAACATCACGCGTAACGACCGGATAGGCCGCATTGACAACACCAGAGGAAAGAGCCTCCAGCTCTTTCTGGATTTTTCGCCGATCGCGCTTTTCCAGACGGTCAACAAAGAGCGTCCCGTTGAGATGATCAATCTCATGCTGAAGCACCCTTGCAACCATACCTGAAAAATCACCAATACGCTCCTCGAAATGCTCATCGCGGTATTTTAACGTAAGAGAAGCAGGACGAACCACATCACCCTGAACACCAGGAACACTCAAGCAACCCTCCTCCATTTCATTGGAACCCCTGACCGCAAGAATATGAGGATTAATAACAACCATCGGCTTTTCATCCTCATAATTGCTCACACAAGACACATCAAGCACAAGCAGCCGCAGAGAATGCCCCACCTGTGGCGCAGCCAGACCAATACCCGCAGCATTGCGCATCGACTCAAACATCGACTCCACAAGCTCCACAATCGCACCATCAACTCCCTTCAACGGCCTGGCTTTCCGTCGAAGAACATCATCGCTATAAATATTAATCGGTAATATCATTTTTTAAAGATCCGTTTTGAGGGACGCAGATGACTCAGTGTACAAAAATCCCCTCGTCGCTGAATTGCTTCTCCCCTCACTGGCGTAACAACTGAGATCCTCAGTGAACGAGCCAGTCCAGCCCTTAAGGGATTGAGATGAATATAAACTTACCAACTGAAAAAAAAGCAGGCTTCTCCTCACAGAGTATCGATTTATAGCGGTTCTGAAACAGATGACCGCCCCTCTTGTGTTTACGATTTATACATGGTTAAAAGCTATCATAAACAAAAGAATGCTGCAAGGGATGTGGAGGTGATTTTGTCCACTGGATGCACAATGTTTGTTTTTTTCATATTTCTGCCATCAAAGATTGTATAGGCTTGAACCTTTTACGGATACCATCACAATGTTCTGTTAATAAAGGTAACCTCTATTAACAGTCGTGAGAGGTATGTGGACAAGGCAAGAACTTGCAAAAAATCAAGAACTATTGTCAGGTCATGTGTATCACCTCACAAAAAAAGGGCATTTTGTCCTCATTTTTCAAGTGGTTGTTTTTGCTTCGGAAAGGCTTCTTTCAATGCCTTGATTACTAATTGCTTTGCCGGTTTATTCCACTCTTCAGGGTGTCTGTCGAGCCATTTACCAACAACATCGCAGGCCTGGCCTATCGTTGCTCCTTCAGGTATATCAAAATGAGTCTGCATATTTGCATCGCAAATACCTGCAACATAACCAGTATAAAACCCGTCATCATTATCATTGTATGAATTCCCTGCATTGGCTTTTGCATATTCTCTCCATACCGTTACAAGTCCATTTCCGGTTTTAAATTCAGCATGGGCGGACTGGAAGATGAGCGTTGATAAGGCTATAACGATTAGAATCTTTTTCATGATCTGATCTTTATGTTTGAAGATATTTTTTCAAAACTTGCTCGTGTATTTATGTATTTCCTTGCAAAGGTAACTTTTACTTGACCGATCAGATGCCAACTTTTAGACCAAGAAGCACACTGTTGCTTGATACTCTGTTGTTTTCAAAGACGGTATCCACAGTGACATTTGTTGCAAAGTAGCGGTAACGGGCATCAAGCTTGATGGTATTACTGAGAGGGATGGTAAATCCAAAGCCGACCTGGTAAGCAAATGCCGTTTCCTTGATCGAGGGCAAGTCAGGCAGTCCGTCCGGTAAGGAAAGGCCGTTGGCATTGACGTTAGCTAAACCTACGCCGGCAGTTATATATGGTTGAGCAGCACCAAAAACCGGGATATCATAGTAGCCATTGGCCAGAACAGAAAGAACGTCAATATTCCGATTTGCATGTATTCTATATTCATTATTACTGTCATCCGTCTGATAGCCAACTTCTCCCTCAAGTCGAAAATTGTTTTTGAAGCCATACCCGACAGCTCCAAGCATGGTGAAGCCTGAGCTTGAGTATCGGAAATCGTTATAGTTGCCGAAATAATCAACATTATCTATTTCTGCATCACCAATATTGGCACTAACGTATGCGCCTGAAGTTGTTGATGCTGGTGCTATCCATCTGCTTCGGGGAGTATATACACCTGAAGGTGATGGTGACCACACGCCATTGCCGGTTTCTATAGCTGAATCCGGTATTGCTTTTCTTCCAGCGCCAACATTTTCAGCGAAAGCTGGTCGTGCCCATAAGCCAGCGCCAGCAACCAATAATGTCATCAGTGTCTTTTTCATCGCTTTTATCAGTTTATTCATTCCGTTTTTTGCGGTTTAGATACATCTCCAGTACTGTTCATATTGGCACGAATAAGTCACTTATCATTTTTCCCGCTATCATTTGAACGACTATCACTATGATTATCGTTTAGATTTTTACTGCTGTTTATATCTCCATGATGATTCCGGTTATCAAGATGGGCATTATTGCGAAACTCAACATCGCGGCTTTTCCTTATATCCTCAATGCGATGTTTTCTTATGATATCCGGAAGATTACTTTCCTGGATGACAACCCACGGCCCGCGGTAAAAAGAAGACGAATACCAGTCATTGTTGTTATAGATGTAGTAGAGATTGTCGTAGTAGATTATTTCATAAGGAGTTCCTATAGACACTGAAAAACCGTATTCCGGGAGAACGATAAAACTCGGAGGTGTATCAATAACCAAATACCCTCCATTCCATCCCCAATACGGACGTTCCCATCCTAAATACGGACGTTCCCAACCCCAATATGAGGCTCTCAATCTCAAAGATGGCCGTCCTCCCCATCCATGAACATGACTTCTTCGGTCTGCCTGAACAACAGAGGGCGCTGTGGAAAGAAGTATTCCTGCAATTCCCGCAACTAAACAGATAATTTTTTTCACCGGCTTTCTCCTTTTAAAGAAACATGGCATGCACTTATACCTGTTTCTTCTGTTTTATATCGATATCGTATATCACTACCCCCGAATATTTTGACGACATTATTTTTTCTTTCCTGCGCATAAATTTCAGATAATCTGCTTTCGCCCAGTCCTTCATACCTTCTATCTGAATTCCTGGAATAATTTAGAACGAGGTAGTGTTAGACAGCAGCGCAATAGTTATAGTCTTGAAAATTTCCGGTTATTCGGTGAAGATGTATCCACATCTTTGAGCCTATACCAGGGAACTCCGAGCCTCAGCTCGGCACATTATCCTCTTTTCTGCCGAGCTGAGGCTCGGAGTTCCCTGGCAGTCATCATAATGCTGGTGCTTCTTCTTAACAACCGTTGGAATCAGTTGTCTGCCGTGTAATCTCTGCCTGCACAACTGGTTTCGATCAAACAGCTTGAACACTATGGCAAGTGTTCGGTTGGAGAGTAATCGAGGGAAAGCTTACTCCTGGTTCATCAGGTTTTCAATAACGTTATGATTCTTGGCCTGATAACGACCCTGTCAGACCGGTTCAATAACCGAAAACATCCTTGAGCGTCAGCTCTTTGACGGTTCCATATTTTTTAAGGGTATTTATGTCAAGATTGCCTTTTTTGCCCAGTACAAGCATGACATGGTGCCTCTCTCCAAAATGTTTCCTGTGAAATTTTTCGACATCGTCAAGGCTCATTGCTGGAACATCCCGATAAATGTCTTTTCGGATGTCATAGCTGTGTCCAAGTCTGACTGCATCTTCATAATTGAACAGGATTTTTGTTTTTGTCAGACGATCGCTGGAAATCTTCTGCATAATACCGTTACGGGTCGCGGCAAACAGTCCTGGTGATTTCGGCAGATCAATCATCAGGTTATTGATCCCTTCAAGTGCTTCTGGCAGCTTGTCTGCCTGTGTGCCGATATAGCTGATAATATAGTTGTGCTTTCCTTTCTGCTTCGGGGCTTTGTAGACCGAAAAAACCGAATAAGCAAGGGCTTTGGCCTCTCTCAGTTCCTGAAAAACTACGGAGGACATTCCTCCTCCATAATAGTCATTGAAAAGGGTGATAAGAGGCACCATCGACGGATCGTACACTTCATCCCTGGTCAGCATAATCACCTCTGCCTGGGTCATTTCGTGATCCACGATATAGACCAGATTCTCAGGCTGTTCCAGTTCCAGAAAAGGATTGGAGAGCGGCGGGGTGATGAATGATTCCGGGTAGTGGCGCACCGAATGCAGCTCGCTCAGCACCTCTGTCGAAGAAGCTGGGCCAAAGTAGAGTACCCGGTGCCGATATTGCAGAAGGTTATGTACTTCATCGAGCAGCTCCTTCGGACTCACTTTTTTCAGTTCTTCATTGCTGAGTACATTAGTGAATGGAGACTGCGGACCGTATTTGCCATAATTGGTCATGGCCTCGAAGAGAATCTTTTCCTTCGAAAGTTTGTCGTCGGTTCGATTTTTCAGGATGCTTGCCTTGAGTTTTTCAAGAGCATCCGGGTCAGGCCT
The DNA here is from genome assembly GCA_903887845.1 of uncultured Chlorobiaceae bacterium. Lineage (GTDB taxonomy): Bacteria > Bacteroidota > Chlorobiia > Chlorobiales > Chlorobiaceae > Chlorobium. The sequence continues at coordinate 12,853 of CAISRC010000065.1, read as the reverse complement.
GGCATCGGTCAACAGATTTTCAAGCAATCTGATGGCAGCCGGCGCGTTTTTGCCGAGGCCGGAAAGTTGCAGGTAAAGGTAATTCTCGGAGGTGAAGACTGAGAAATTTGCTCCGATCTTGTACAGGGCCTGGCTGAACTCTGTGGGAGTGAGCTTCGAAGTACCTAAATAGGAGAGATAATCAAGCGCAAGATCAATTTTCCGGCTGTTGTTTTTTCCTATATCAAAAACGTAATAAAGAGAGAAAAGCTCGTTGTCCAGGTTTTGCAGATAGTGCAGCTTGACCGAAGGGTTGACATCGAGAAAGGTGATATCCTTGCTGTAGTCGACAAAGGATGGCTCTATTTTTTCTGATTTCCTGGCTAAAATTTTTGTTGCAAAAGTTGACGAGGTATTCCTGTTCATCTTGATCGGTGTGATCGGTGGCTTCTGTATTTTATTCTCACTCATTGCAGTACCATGCTCTTTATAGACTGCGACATAATTCGTGCTGTAGTGTTTTTTTGCAAACGCCACAAGTTCTTCCTTTGTGATCTTCCCAAGTCGTTCGAATTGGCGAACCTGATTCGGCCACGGCATGCCCCAGATAAATGTATCGACATAAGCGTCGACTCGGCCCTGATTGCTTTCGTATCGTTTCAGCTCCTCTATTTTCAGGTCATTGATTGCTGCCTCGATCAGCCAGTCAGGAAACTTTCCCGCCTTGAGTAATTCGAGCTGGTCAAGCAAGAGCGTTCTGACCTGGGCAAGGCTCTGTCCATTCCTCGGCTTTGCGCTGAGAGTATGAACGGTATAATCTTTCATCATGACCAGCATTGAACCAGCATCCAGCACTTTCTGCTGCTGGTTCAGGTTGAGGTCGATCAGGCCGGCCCTCTGGTTGAACAGGATTTTGTCGATCAGTGTCAGGTAATCAGCATCGGTGCTGTTGACGCCGTTAAAGCGGAATCCGATAACGATCTCTTCTGCTTCCGGGCCCTTTGCCTTTATGACGACTGGCTTTGTAATGGCCTCTTCAACGGCAGGCGTAAAGTGGGGTACCTCCCTTGGCTGAAGAGCTGAAAACTTTTCATCGATAAGTTTGATTGTGGCATCGGGATCGAAATCTCCTGCAATGCAGAGCGCCATGTTGTTTGGCACATAGTAGGAGTGGTAATAGTCAATCACATTTTTAATCGAGGGGTTTTTGAGGTGCTCGATCTTGCCGATGGTGGTCTGGGTCCCGTACGTGTGTTTTTTGAACAGTCCGGCAAAGAGGTTTTCCCATATTTTGCGTTTATCACTGTCCATGCCCATGTTCTTCTCTTCATAGACGGTTTCAAGTTCTGTATGAAAGAGCCTCATGACCGGATTGCGAAACCGTTCAGCTTCGATGGTCAACCACTGATCGAGCTTGTTGGAGGGAATATCATTGACATAGACGGTCTCCTCCACACCGGTATGAGCATTGGTGCCGTGGGCTCCGATGGAGTTCAGGAGTTTGCTGTATTCGTTGGGAATGGCAAAGCGGGCTGCAGCATTGGAAATGCTGTCGATATCCTTGTAGATTGCCGCTCTTTTTTTGATGTCGGAGGTCGAACGATACTGCTCGTAAAGCTCAGTGATCTTGTCGAGTTCAACGCGTTCTTTTGAATAGTCAAGCGAGCCAAGGGAATCAGTTCCCTTGAAAAGCATGTGTTCAAGATAGTGTGCAAGGCCGGTTGTTTCGGCAGGGTCATTCTTGCTGCCTGCACGGACAGCTATGGATGTGAAGATTCTCGGCTCGTCCTTGTATGGACTCATGTAAACGGTAAGTCCGTTTTTCAGCGTATAGATTCTTGTATGGAGAGAATCTCCTGGAACAGTGACGTATGAATACTGTTTGTTTTCTTTGACCATGGGCGTACAGGACATTATATGCAAAAAGAGTATACCGATGGTGAGCATCGGAATACTTCTGTTCCTGAATACCTGAAAATAATCCCGCATGATAAAATTTAATGGTAGAGTTTAACATCGTCTGTTCTTCAGAAGATAAGCTTTCACCACACATCTGCACAGCACAGCGCATTAATTCCTTTCATATTGAAGCTGCAGTGAAGTATTTTTCTCTGAAACTGAACGCCACATTGACCAGTGCTATCACAGCGGGAACCTCAACCAGTGGCCCTATCACTGAGGCAAAAGCTTCTCCGGAGTTGATTCAGAAAACAGCAATGGCTCACAAGGCACTTCAACCCTGCATAAAGCTTGTCATGCCTCCAATCTGTTACATGTTTGCAAACAAAGAGATGTATAAAAAAAGGGATGGAGCATTGTGGTATATTGGCACGTCAATTTTTCGCTTTTCTTAAAAAAAGAAGCTGATTTTTCAAACACAACAACAAATTATGACAATATTTCTCAGCCGCATTGACCGCCTCTTTAATTCGTTGGAGCATTTTTGGGAGTATAAGCGGACGGAGCGAACGGCGGCGAATGTTCTGATCATTGCTTTCCTCGGAACACTTGCCCTGATAGAACTTCGTCGTCATGGATTATTACCGGACGAACTTGCCTCGATTGTACCATCAAACCATTATTACGCGATTAACGTTGCTTTTTCAATGCTGCTTGGCCTTGAAATTCTCGGATTGGTTTTCAGCATTTCCAACTCGGTTGCAGTTTCGATTGGCAAGCAGTTCGAAATACTGTCGCTCATTCTGCTCCGGCATTCTTTTAATGAATTCATCTACTTTCACGAGCCTCTTATGTGGACTGAAGCACCAGAGCCTGTGCTGCACATCCTCTCCAATGCCAGCGGCGGCCTGCTGATTTTTCTCATGATCGGTGTGTATTACAAACTTCAGTACAACCGGGTCATGACCCAAAGCCAAAGTATTACGCTCAATTTTATTGCGTTTAAAAAGCTTGTGGCACTTCTTCTTTTGTGCATTTTCAGCGGCATCGGAATCACCGATGCTTATTTTTATTTGAATGGCCAGTCGACCTTTGATTTCTTTGCGATATTCTACACGGTTCTTGTCTTCAGCGATGTGCTGCTGGTGCTGGTTTCTTTACGCTACAGTTCAAGCTATCAAACGGTGTTTCGCAACTCCGGCTTTGCCGTTGCCACTGTCGTTGTACGGCTTGCTCTCACAGCCCCGCCATATTATAATGTTCTCCTCGGTGTCGGAGCAATGGCTTTTGCGATCGGCATTACCTTCGCCTACAACAGATTCGAAAGAACACCGGTAATTAAATCGTCACCGGTACGATTATCAGAAGAGAGCAGAGCTGCTTCTCTGGATTGAAAAGCTGAAGTATTTCTAAATGAGCTGAGAAAACGACAAATTTGTTGAAAGAAAACCGAGCGGCGAACGTATTAAATATTGCTCAACGATTGCACATCAAATCGAGGGGTACCAAACGGAAATATGCGACAATTCGGGCTTGAAAACGCAAGCTCCATGCTTGCCGCAAATTTGCAATTATCGTCAGAAAAAGGCTGTCTGCTGAAATGCTTTTACTTGACACCAGGATTGTTTCCATGCAAAGGAACCGGTCATGCAGATGATCCTATAATGCCAATCCAGGATTTTTTTTAACGAAGAACTTACGGTTATCTATTGAGTACTTATGGAAAGGGTTTATTCTAAATCAATGAGGGATGAAAAAAATATATTTGAGATCAGTCTGACTACCGGATTTCTGATTTTTACCGTAGTGGCCTTTATAGGAGTGCTTTATGAACAGTTGTATGCTTTGCATAAACTGTTTCTCGCTGGCTCATGGTCATTGTTCTTCACTCACCTGCTGTTCCTGACAATGATTTCGTTTCTTGTTTATGGAGGCATATTATACCATCTGACAAGGATCGGCTATTTCAAGAGGTTTTCAAGAAACCAGAATTTTCCTGATAAGGAGCTCAAATTGATTTTAGGAGGGATGGCTCCGAGGCTGACCGTCCTTGTGCCTTCATATAAGGAAGAGAGCAGGGTTATTATGCAAACGCTCTTGTCTGCAGCGTTTCAGATTTATCCCCGACGCCGCGTCGTTCTGCTGATTGACAACCCGCCAGTCACTGCATCTTCCGGGCATGATTACCGGCTGCTCACCGAAGCCCGGAGCCTTCCAAAAATGCTGACAGAGTATTTCGATACCCACAAACAGAGGTTTATTGAGGAAGAACGAGAGTTCCTGAAACGCAATATGAGCGGAGCGGCCGTCATCGATCAAGAACTTGAGCGTATTTCTGCTCTGTGGAAGACACTGGAACGTTATTTTTCGGACAAGATCGACAGTTATGAAATCGAAAGCCATGTCGATGAATTGTTCCTTAATTTGATTTATGAAAAACTGAAATCGATCTTCACGGAGAAAATAAGCAACAACAAACCTCTGACGATGAAGGAAATCGAACAGGAGTACCGGTTCCTGATCATCCTGTTCGATGTCGAAATCGATTTCTTTGAACGGAAAAAATATCTGAATCTGTCTCATGCCTCAAACAAGGCGATGAACCTGAACAGCTATATCGGCCTGATCGGCGGATCTTTCAGGGAAGAAAAAACACAAGCGGGAACGCTCCTCGTCAAGTGCGAGGCGAAAGATGCCCTGTTCTCAATACCGGAAACGGACTACTTCATCACGCTGGATGCTGACAGCCTTGTGGTTCCCGAGTACTCCTCCCGTCTGATAAGCATCATGGAAACCCCGAAAAACAGCGACATCGGCATCGCCCAAACTCCATACAGCGCAATCCCCGGTGCCGTCAATAAGATTGAAAGAATCGCCGGCGCAACAACGGACATCCAGTACATGATCCACCAGGGCTTCACGTTCTTCAACGCGACTTACTGGGTTGGAGCCAATGCACTGATCCGTGCGGCCGCTCTCAATGACATCAAGGAGGTCGTAAAAGAACGTGGCTACGACATTCAAAAATTTATTCAGGATAAAACCGTCATTGAGGATACTGAATCCAGTATCGATCTCGCAAAAAACAAATGGCGTCTGTATAACCACCCGGAAAGGCTTGCCTACAGTGCCACACCTCCTGATTTTGGATCTCTTGTCATCCAGCGCAGGCGCTGGGCAAATGGCGGTCTGCTTATCATGCCGAAGCTTATTCGCTACCTGTTCGGCGAACTCTCATTCTCAAGGTTTTCAGAAGGCTTTTTCCGTCTTCATTACCTTGTCTCCATTGCAGCCGTGAACGTTGGCCTGCTGATGCTGATGGTCTTGCCGTTTGGCAAGGAATTCAACAGCCTGTGGCTACCATTGACCTCGTTGACTTACTATATCCTCTATGCCCGCGATCTGAGCCAGAATGGCTACAGAATTTCCGATGTCTTTCGGGTCTATGCCCTTAATCTCCTGCTGATCCCCGTGAATCTCGGAGGGGTCTTCAAATCCCTCGAGCAGGCTTTGACCGGAAAGCACATCCCGTTCGGCCGAACTCCGAAAATCCAGGGTCGTACAGCAGCAAGTCCTCTGTATATCATCGCTTCGTACCTTCTATTCCTGCAGTTCCTTGCTGGCGGACTTTACAGTATCTACAAAGGTTTTGTCTACCCCGGCTGTTTTTCACTGTTGAACGCAACCTTTTTGCTCTATGCCATCATGCGTTTTATCGGCTTCAAGGAAAGTATTGAGGATATCATGCATATCGTGTCGAAGAACAGGTTCGTCCTCAACGATAAGGTTGCTAACACTCTGACGACTGTAACGACGACTGTCATCTGATAACGATGAATTTTATTCTGTAAACGCATGATTTTAATGCCGCGATTTGCTCTTGCCGCGTTTTTTGCATTTTTTCTTTTTGGTTGGAATCCGGTCGCTGCAAGTTCCTCGCCGGTACTTCTGTCATTTGACGTCGAGGAGGCGGCTGACGAACCCGCACTTCGGCAGCTCAATATTGCGGTTCCGGCAACTTTCTTTATTACCGGCAACTTTGCCCTCGATCATAAGGCACTCGTCGAATCCCTTGCAAAACCGGAAAACACTATCGGTTCACACTCTTCCAGCCATCCACATTTCAAAACCCTTGACGAGAACATGATAAAGGAGGAGCTTGCCGGGTCGAAAGACCTCCTTGAATCAATTTCCGGGAAGCCTGTCTTGTGGTTCCGCGCTCCTTACCTCGAATATGATCTACGGGTGATGCGGGCTCTGAAGGCCTTGGGCTATCTGGGAGACAGCTCCGACAAAGATTCCTGGGCGAATCAGGACGTTGTCTACGAAATACCCATTTCGAACTTTAGGGACGCCAGTCTGATCGCCTCAGACTATGACATGATCGAAGAAAAAAAATACTCATCGCGCCAATTCGAAGATACACTGAAGAAGATGTACCTCGAAAAGGAAAACGGTGAACAACCCCTCGTGGTGCTTCTCCATCCAAGAATAGCAGCGAAATATCCCGATGCAATAAAAGGATTTATCAAATTTGTGTCGAAGCGGAACGCCCGGTTCTTTTCTTTTGAAAACTACCGCGAGGAGGTGGAGCGTCTTCACACAAGTTCCTTCGCAGTCTGGCTTGACCTGAGTCATGGAGTTCTCAACCCTGATTCGCTTGTATCAAGGCTTGACGCTATGGCAGTGACCGATGTGTTCCTCATGGCCAAGGATGAACAGGGAAATCGGTATTACGGAACAGGCGATAACGGGGATATTTTCGGCAAGACGCTTGACCTGCTGAAATCGCATGGATTTAAGGTCCATGCATGGATATCTGCACTTGCCGACCGCAAAGCTCTCCAGAAGCATCCGGCCTGGGGCATGACATCCAAGGACGGTCAAGGTTCGCTCGACTGGATGTCGCCAGCCAATCCAGAAGTCGCATCCTACACTGCTGAGACCGTAAGGACGTTGTTGCGGACTTACAACCTTGATGGCGTTTGTCTCGACAACCTTGCCTACCCGAATGCCAACTATGACTACTCGAAGGAGATCTTCAAGACCTTCAAAGAGAGAAACCATATCGGCCACCTTCCCTCACTTTCGGATCTGATGAATGATGATTACACCTTATGGTGCATCTGGCGTTCCCAAGTCATCGCAGATTTTGCAGGGAAGATCAGAAAAACAGTGAAACGGGAAGGAAAAGGGGATGTTGAATTGTCTTCAACGGTCTCAGGTGATGCCGCCATTGATTATCGCCAACCGGAAATTTCGGGACAGAACATTCCGATGCTCAACAGCAACAACGACTTTCTTGTCCCCGATATTACGCTCTCCGGCAAAGATGGCGAAAGCGAGAAGGTAAAACTCAAGCTTTTTGCAATTCGCATCAGAGCAGGCGGGAACCCCCTCATGGCAAGAGTGAGGAACTGTGCTGAAAAAGGCAATTCATCAACGATTTCTGTTACCCTTGATGAGCTCAAGAAAGGCAGTGATGGCATCGGATTCCTTTTAAATCAGCCTCTTTATGAGAAAACAGCAACAGAACAGGAATAATCGACACTTATTCAGGCCGAGTATCGTCTCGATTGGAATATCCGTTCTCATTTTCTTTTACGTGGCGATGCGGGCAGCCACGCTCTCCATAACACACGACGAAGCTCTGACCTACGTATGGCACGTAACCGGTGACTGGTTGCAGATCGTGCTTTTCAAGACACCGGGGCTTCCGGATAACAATCACGTCCTGAATACGCTGCTTTGCAAAATCTCAGTGGCGTTGTTTGGACTGTCGGAGCTCACGCTTCGGCTTCCAAGTCTTCTCGGTTGCATTTTCTATCTTGCAGGCTTGAATCTTTGCCTCAAACGAATAGTCCCGGGGTGGCTGCAAGTACTTGGACTTCTTTTGGCAGGCATGAATCCCTATGTGCTGGATTTCCTCGGGCTCGCACGTGGATATGGTCTTGGGCTCGGCTTCACCATGCTTGGTCTGGCTGCGCTCCTCGACTCACTTGCCGAGTCACCCGGAAAGGTAAGGGAAACGCCTGCCCTTATAAGCGTCATGTTGTTCTCGCTTGCCGTGTTGGCAAACATCTCCTTTCTGCTTGTTCTGATGGCCGCTCTGGCCATACTTTCAGTGCTTCTGGTTTATGCCGGTATTTCAGATCGCCACGACCTTTCGACGCATCATTCCCGCTCGCATTTGATACTGCTGCTGAAAATTTTAGCGGTGACCATTCCACTCTTTGCTTACCTGATACTGCCACTGAGCATCATTCATGAGAACAAGCTCTTTGATATGGGCGGCTCTACTGGATTCTGGGTTGATACGGTTGGCAGCCTCATTTATGGAACCATATACGACAGAGAGTGGCTGCCTGACCAGTATTTACTGCTTGAGGCATGGGTCATGCTAACGCTCTTTTCGATGCCCATTGTACTTTGGAGCCTCAGGCGAACGGATAGCCAACGTTTTGCAGCGCTCACCGTGATCGTTACGATGGTCGGCCTCATCGTTATCGAGAGCCTGGCGCAACACGCAATTTTGAACGTAGCACTGCTTCAGGGACGACGCGGAATTGCCCTTCTTCCTCTTTTCCTGCTTGCCGCATTGATGACCGGCAATCTGTTTCATGGAACCTCCCGCTGGGTCGGCGTCATTGGTCTTTTGGTTGGTATGCTTGTACCTGCGGTTCTTGTTGTGAATGGATTGCTGTCGATGAACATCAAATTCGTCTATGAGTGGAAAGACGATGCCTGCAGCAAGGATATCATGGTTGCGATCCATGATAAAATTCTGCGGGAAAAGCCTTCGGTGCCGCTCCATTTGCGCGTCAACTGGGTTTTTGAACCCAGCACAAACTTTTACAGGCACACCATGCGAATCGAATCATCGCTTCTACCGCTCAATCGGGACGGACTCAACGGTCCGGCCGACCTTTACTACGGTTATACACAGGATCAAGGCTTGATCAGGAAATTCAACGTTCGACTCTTGCTGCGGGAGCCGGTTTCCGATACGGTATTGTTCGAGCACAGAGATTCTCACTGAGTCCCCTCATTGAGCCAGTTCAGAAGAGGATTGTTCTGTTACCCATCAGTAAATATTTTTAGTTATAGAACTTACTCAACGTTTTTGCAAACGAAATAGATTTATGTCTTATCGAGGCCTGAAAATAGCCCTTGTTGTTCCTTGTTATAACGAAGAGGCTGCCATCACCCAGGTGATCCGGGGCTTCCGCGAGGCGATACCGGGAATTGATATTTTTGTCTTCGACAACCATTCAAGCGACAGAACGGCAACCATGGCAAGAGCAGAAAATGTTCATGTCATTGACGTTCCACTCCGAGGAAAAGGTAACGTTGTCCGACGAATGTTTGCTGATGTTGAAGCCGATATTTTTGTGATGGTAGACGGTGATGCCACGTATGACGCTTCATCTGTCACAAAATTGGTAGACAAGCTGATCGACGAGCATCTTGACATGGTTGTTGGCTGTCGGCAGACGACAGAGGAGGTCGCCGGTGCCGCCTACAGGAGGGGGCACCAATGGGGCAACCGGATGCTGACGCAAAGCACCCTGAAAATATTTGGCGGCGGCTTCACTGATATGCTGTCAGGGTATCGTGCCTTTTCCAGACGGTACGCGAAATCGTTCCCCGCTCTGTCTGAAGGCTTTGAAATAGAGACCGAGCTCACCATTCATGCGTTGGAACTCCGTATGCCTTACGGAGAAGTCATGACGCCATACGGAGCCCGAACTGAAGGATCTGAAAGCAAATTATCCACCTATCGTGACGGATTGCGCATTCTCAAGACCATTTTTCGACTTTACGTGTCTGAACGTCCATTCTCATTTTACGGTATATGCGCGACGTTGATGGCGGTTATTTCCGTATTCATCTCAATCCCGATCCTTGCCGAGTACTTTCATACAGGTCTGGTTCCTCGCTTCCCTACCGCTATCCTTTCCGCATCCATAATGATTTGCGCCCTTCTTTCATTGATGTGCGGCCTGATTCTGGATAACGTTACCCGAGGCCGGCATGAAATGAAACGCCTTGCATACTTGGCGATTCCTCTATTCAGCCAGGAACGAAAGTCTCTTTTATGATGAGTCATCTACATTTAAGGCATTCATTTTACGCAATCCACCAAACCTGCAAGTATTTGCGATGAATAAAGAAAAGCTTCTGAGTTTTTCAGCCCAATTCTTCTGGTTTGGAGTTGCGGGCATTGTGGGCTTCATTGTTGATACAACAATACTGTATCTTCTTAAAGCACTTATGGGCGTCTACGGCGCTCGCCTGATTTCATTCTTATCCGCTGCGTTAGCTACATGGTTGTTTAATCGGGCAATCACTTTCCGCAACCGAAAATCCGGCCATTCGACAATCAGGGAATTTGGCTTCTATCTTGCCCTGATGTCAATAGGCGGAAGCGTTAATTTTACGATCTATTCGTTGCTCATTTCACGCCATGAGACTGTCGCCCAGCATCCTGTTCTTGGTGTCGCCGCCGGAAGTATTGCCGGCATGCTGATCAACCTGCTTACATCCCGCTTCATCCTTTTCCGTCGCAAGCAGTTATAAACAGTTACAAGCTTGATTGAGGGCCCGGATATCGAAGGCAAAAACCCATTGAAATTACGCATCTCTCCAGAGTGGAAAAACTGATGGTCACAGAAGTTATCCGGGACGATCTGACGCATGAAGAGGAATCACTGGAATCTCCTGACTGGCACAAGCTGGCGTTGCAGGAAACAGAAGATCGACTGGCAACAGGTCAAGAAAATTCTGTAGAGTGGAAAAAGGCGAAGATCGAACTCCTAAAACGATTCAAATGAAAAATCAGGCTACCAGAAATTGTATGCAACGGGAAGAGAATCACAAATTTATTTTTACCGGAAAGTAACTTTTATGTTACCTTATGGCTATGAACTACAAAGTCGAAGAGTATCTTCGCGAAGACGGAACAAGCCCTTATGAAGAGTGGTTCATGGGGCTGGATTCTGTTGCTGCAGCAAAGATTACGACCGTCAAGCTCAAAATGGAACAGGGGAACCTTTCCAATGTCGACTGGTTTCGGGGCATTGGTGAATACAAGTATTGGCTATGCGCTCAAGGACTTTGAAAGAGAGCTTTTTCGCGATAAAGTTTCTATTCAACATGACTGGGATAAAATTATTCTGATTGATCCACGTGATCCCACGAACTATTTTGAGATATAACGAATCTCGATAACATCAAGTATCACTGTTTTTTTGTTCCAGTATTTAATTCACGGTACATTTCACAACCTTCTTGTAAACCATTATCACATGCTTTACCAAACCACTCCTTTGCTAAAGCCATATTTTTTTTTACGCCATACCCGTTTAAATAATAATTACCAATAAAAAACTGAGCCGTTGTATCGCCTTGTTCCGCCGCCAAACGATACCATTTGAGGGCCTCTACATAACTCTGTCTGACTCCATGGCCACCTTCATAAGCAAAACCAAGTTGGGCTTGAGCTCTTACATACCCTTGAGCTGCTGCAAGACGAAGCCATTTGAACGCTTCGACATGATCTTGTTTGAGACCATGACCTTTGCTGTAAATCACACTAAGATTATTTTGAGCGACTGCATCTCCTTGCTCAGCAGCCAACCGATACCATTTGAACGCCTCTTTATAATCTTGAATTACACCTCGTCCTTCACTGTACATTACTCCAAGATTAAGTTGCGCCCCTGCATCTCCTTGCACTGCCGCTAACCGATACCACTTTACAGCTTCGGCATAGTCCTGCTTGACACCATTCCCATCAGCGTACATAATCCCAAGACCAACTTGAGCTTTTATGTTTCCCTGCTCGGCAGCTAATCGTAACCACTTTACCCCTTCAACGGAATCTTTTTCAACTTTATATCCCAACAAATACCTCATAGCAAGTTTGAACTGGGCTGAAACATCCCCATGCTCAGCGATAACTCGTAGTTTTTGAATCTCTTCAGGTGATTCGGCATGTACAGAACCCGCAAGCAGCAACAAACATAACAAGGATAAATAAAATTTTTTAATCATTTTTTTCAAAGCGATTATGGTTAATACTCAACTTCCATCCACCCTATAGCATCTCCTCAAACTCATCCGCCGAAACCACCTTCACGCCAAGCGTCTGTGCCTTGTCGAGCTTGCTGCTGGCAGGGTGACATTGAACAGACAATCACAACTTTTATCACAATAAGATCATAAAGCGATCCGCATATTGAGCACTGCCTTCGAGTAGAACCGCTCAGTTCGCAGAATAGGAAGCGATATTTTCCGCCTGACGAGGATGAACGACTGGAAAAAGTTTCATGTCACCTCCTGCTTTTGAAATATCAAACAGCCCTCCGTACTGATTTATTGCAAATACTTCTTCAAAAATTTCTGCACCATTCGGCTCTGTCTCATTCACAAGTATTGAGGGAGCTAATAGACAAAATTAACTAAAATTACCGCAGTTTCTTTGGTTTATTCAAGTTCCGGTACGCATCACATCCTGCTTGGTATCCGTTATCACACGCTTTCCCAAACCACTCTTTTGCTTTGACCTTATTCTGCATGCAACCAAAACCACTGGCATAAAATATCAGTAGTGTCCGGTTAAAATAAAGCCAGTTGAAGGACCGGATCCCTCACCTTTTTAAGAGAATGTTCTTTGAGAGATAAAATATCGATCAACAAGCGCTGCTCCATGACGACTGCGGCGATCATTCTGGTCAATTCCTGCAATGAATGACGGTATTTCGTCTGGAACTTGATATAAGACAACAACAGATAATAGCACATGGCCACCCAAATCTGCGTTAATACGGCGTTCTGACTGGTACCAAGGAATGACTTGATTTTCAGGTTCTGTTTGATCCACCTGAAGAACGTTTCGATCTGCCAGCGTGACTTGTAAATAGCCGCTATCGTTGAGGCTGCGAGTTTCATGTTGTTGGTTATGAACTCATAT
>CAISRC010000064.1 GCA_903887845.1 uncultured Chlorobiaceae bacterium | reverse complement strand
TTGTCTTCGCTGACAGTGGTGCCGTCACTGTTCGTCCATGTTTTGTTCAGTATAGTTTTCCATGTGGAATCGAAAGTAATTGTGCCAGGGAAAAACTTTCCACCTATTGTTTTATCATCATTGATACGGAAACCGGCCAATAGTCCTCCATGAGTATAGATGGTCTCTATCTGTTTGCCAGTAGCAGCATCAATCGCAATGGTTTCGTAGAAGGAAACTCCATTGATCAAAACCTCCGTCATCTTGGAGATGTCACCAGTCTGGGTGTGGATAAAAAATTTTTGGCCGTTGGGTGTTGGGTCGAATATTGTTGTCAATATCCCATCGACCGCCTTCCCGTCTATTAAATTCCAATTGGCGTCAAAATGGTACTCCCAAGTGCTCGTGCCAGCGCTGTTATGGCCTTTCTGCAGGTAAGTGACAATCCCCTGGCTATCAGTAAGAGTTTTCTGGCTGACAATGGATCCGTCTTTGCTGTTCGTCCAGGTATCGTCCATAAGGTGCCAGTTGGTATCGTATGTCCTTGCTCCTGTCTTGCTATTCGTCGAAGTTTCAACTTCATTATAGGGGATGCGATAAAAGGTCAACAACCCGTTCGAATTATAATGACTCGTTGTGCCATTTGAGGTTGTCTCATAGCCGGGATCTCCATTGATTACAACCTTCGTTAACTTCGTGATGTCGGCAATCTCCGAGTATGTTTTAGATGTTAGCTGCCAGGCAGCGTCAAAATTATACTCCCAGTTGCGCGTAACCGTCCCGTCGCTTAAATATCCCTTCTCCTGGTGAGTGACAACGCCCAGTGTAGTAGTAGTTGTTGTCCATGTGCTGCTGGTGATGGTGGAGCCTTTGCTGGTTGTCAATGTCGAGCTGAGTACTTGCCAATTAGCATCGAACAGGGTTGAGGAGCTGTGGTTGCCGTCAACGTCAGTGTAGTCGTTGGTGTAAGAATAACCAGTGACAACACCGTTCGTTTTAAGGGTTGTTATAATACCTGCCATAATTACATTATGAATTTTATTAGTCAAACAAGACACAGGCGTTGGTGATATTTTCGTCCTGTGCGATTTATAAAATTAAACTAAACGATTATCCAATGATAAAGTCATAATTTAGAAGTTAAATTATTATATCCAATAGATTAAAAGGAAATTTTCATCGGAATTTTCTGCCGAGTGCATGCCGATAACAGATTTTTCAGCGAATTTTCCTTGTAACTTGCAAAGCTTTTCTGTTATTGCCGGGTGGACCACCACTCATCCCCGTAGCTGTAGAAGAGCTCTTCGCCCTTGCGGATATTCCTCAGTGCATACAGGACAAGTTCCGGACCCAGCTCAGTCTCTTTGCGATAGTAAGCGACATTGGGTGTTGAAGAGTGGTTAAAAAGCATGCCGTTACCCATGACGACCAGCCGGGCGGCTTCATTGCTGCCATAAAAAACGTAGTTCAGAAGCTCACCGCCAATGTCTTTGTCAGTTACTTCAAGAGCCGGGCAGTGTTCGATAATATCACCATCCCTGATCTTTTTCAAGGCAAACGCACCCCGTCCGCTCACCGTCGAAGCACCGATCGAGACACACGCTTTTTTTTTACCTGCAGAAGCCTTATTTGCAAGGAAGATACCGGTTGCAATACCAGCTCCTATGCCGCCAGCAAAAACGATCGGAATGATGATAAAAAGGTTGACTTCCATAGTATTTTTTGTTTGACAAGACGCAATGCTGTTCAGACAAGGCTGGCAATTCTCAGAAAATTATCCATAAGCATTCTGCCTGTTGAGGTGTATTCTTTCTGTAGAGTATCAAATTGTTCCATGAGGTTGTGGTGATCCATACCTTTCAGGTCAGCATCAATAGTGCACCATTCCGAAAACATCGGAGGGGTCATTTCAAAATGACATTGCAGACCATAGGCGTTCTTTCCAACCTTTACTGCCTGTATCGGGCAGTTTTTTCCTGTTGCAAGCAGTTCCATTCCAGTTGCGGCAAGTTCCACGGTTTCTCCGTGAAGCTGAAAGACCGGAAAGCTGTTTCCAAGTCCGGCAAACAAAGGTTCTTTTTTTCCGGCAGAGGTTAGTTCGATTCTGTATGGATTGCCTTGGGAGTCCAGAAATCCGGTCTCTTTCATCTGGCATTTTATGACAGTTCCACCGCCAGCTTTGACAAGCATCTGCATTCCAAGGCAGATGCCGAGAAAGGGTATACTTTCATGCAACGCCCGCTCAATCTGCAGGAGCTGAAGATGCATGACGGGCGTTGTATCATTGGCGCTTTGAGGGCCGCCCAGTACGACGACTGCACGGTAATCTCCTGGATCAGGGAATGTTCCTACCCTGGAAAGATCCTCACAGTGGAATGCAATTCCGTACTCCCAAAGTAATACTTCAAGAAGTCCGGGGCCTTCGTGAGTGATGTTTTTAATGATCAGCAGGGGTTCACGCATGGTTCTGAAGTAATTAATTTTTTATGGAAAATATCAATTTTTCATGGTTTGCAAGGACGATTATCCCAAGCCTCTCCAGCCTCCCTGTTCTGGACACAAAGAAAATCTTTGCTTATGACGCGTAACATAGAAAAAGTCAAGACTGTCCCGATATTTCTCTCTTATGGTGTATAAGGAAAAAAGAAGCTGTATATTTCTATAGGTGATTACTTATTAACCCGCTGTTTCTAAAGCAGAAGATAATGGTCAACAATCCGGTAATCTGGTTTGAAATTTTTGTGCAGGATATGCCTCGCGCCAAATCATTTTACGAATCTGTGTTTCAGGTCAAGCTTGAGCCGTTGGGGAACAATCCTGATATCGAAATGTGGGCGTTCCCGATGGCAATGGATCGGGTGGGTGTTGGTGGTACATTAGTTAAAATGGATGGTGCCGCTTCAGGACAAAACAGCACAAGGGTCTATTTCAGTTGCAAAAATTGTGCTGTTGAGGCAGCCTTAGCCATTCAATATGGCGGGCAAGTGTATCGTGAAAAGATGTCTCTCGGTGAATACGGTTTTATGGCCCTGGTTGTTGACACCGAAGGAAACATGATCGGGCTGCATTCATTGGAGTAATTTTAATAATAAAGTGTGAACTGGATGACACTTGAACAGAAAAAAGCCCTTTATCAGCCAGTAGTCGAGCAAATTGTTGCTGGATGGGCTATCGGTAAGCCACCGCTTGAAGCTACAGGCAAGCCGAGCGGCTATTACCGTCTCTCCAACTATCTGCTTGATTATCTGCTTGCAAAGAACACCTTTCCCAAAGGTATTCATGCCATGCCTGAGGGACGTGATCGCCACAACAATATTGAACCCTCATTTCCGGTGGATTTCGACAGCATTATCGAGGGCATTACCTTGCCGGCCATCTGTTAATTGAATGGTAAAGGGGATAATGAAAACAATGCGGAGTGAGATCATAATTAACGCTCCTGTTCAAGATGTCTGGGCTGTTCTGGCAGCTTTTCCTTTTTATCCAGAGTGGAATCCTTTTATTCGTGAAGTCAGAGGTAACTTATCAGCAGGGGAGAGGTTAAGATTTAAAGCCAAGCTTGATGGTTTGCCAGAGATTTTTTTCCGGGCTGCCATCAGAACGCTCGTTCCCCCAGTCAAGCTTGGATGGCATGCCATATTTCTGAAGGGCATTTTTGAGGCTTACCATTACTTTGAAATAGAGGAGTTGGGCTCAGGGAAGAGTCGGTTTATCAATACCGAAGTGTTCAGCGGTTTTCTCAGTGGAGTAGCGTTCTTTTTGCTGGAATCACGCTTCAGAAAAAGATATCGTATGATGGATGAATTTCTGAAGACGCGTGTTGAGGGAAAAATAAATTAACGGGGGAGACGAGGCATTGGCCCTCTTTTCTTTTGTTCTGGTCCGGAGAATCGATAATGGTATATCTGCAGCTATCCCAACTCATTGTGAGATGCTTCAGCGTTCGTATTTTGCAAAAATGAAAGCACTTATTGAATTGTTCCTAATAACAAGATATTTGAAAAATGAAGGTTATAGCAATTAACGGAAGTCCTCGTAAAGAGGGAAATACCTGGCATGCGCTGATGGGTGTTGGCTGGCAATTAGAAGAGGATGGAATCAGCTTTGAAATGTTACAAATAGGTAATCAGCCGATCAGGGGTTGCATGGCCTGCGGAGCGTGTGCCAAAAATCGGGATGAGAAATGCAGTATCACCACTGATTCGGTGAATGAAACGATTCAGTTGATGAAAGAGGCTGATGGTCTTATTATTGCATCACCAGTCTATTTTGCGGGTATTGCTGGCACCTTGAAATGTTTTCTCGACCGTGCCTTTATGGTATCAGGATGCAACGGCGGGCTCTTCCGTCAGAAGGTAGCTGCAGCGGTTGTGGCAGTTCGCCGTACCGGCGGATCTTCTACTTATGACAGCCTGAACCACTATCTGACCTATTCAGAGATGATTCTTGCGACCTCAAATTACTGGAATATAACGCATGGAAGAGCACCTGGCGAAGCGTTGCAGGATGCCGAAGGGGTGCAGATCATGGAGGTGCTCGGCAGAAACATGGCGTGGCTGATGAAGATGCGTGAGCAGACGCAAGCGTCACTTCCGGGACCAGAGGCGGTCACTAAAGTATATACCAGTTTTATCAGGTAGAGAGTTCAGTTGATCAAGGCAGGCGAGCTGTTAGGCGTTGTATCATCATGTAACTATAAGTGGCGAATTATTCCTTTTCATTTGTAACCGGTGACTTTTCAAATGGTTGCTTCCTCGCCGAACGTAAGTACTCAGAGTCACCAACCTCCCCCTGTCGTCGGGGTCTTCGACGAGCCGGTCCTCAATATCAGCGAGCTGTCAAAATCCTACGTCATGGGAGAAGTGCAGGTTGATGCCCTGAAGAGTGTGTCGGTGAAATTTTATGCGGGTGAGCTTGTGGTACTGCTGGGTGCTTCAGGGAGCGGGAAGTCGACGTTGATTAACATTATCGGAGGGCTGGATGTGCCTTCTTCGGGGAAGCTATTTTTTCATGGGAGAGAGATTACAGCGGCGACTGAGGCGGAGTTGACGGCCTACCGGCGGCGCTCAATCGGGTTTGTGTTTCAGTTTTACAACCTGATATCAAGCCTGACGGCGCTTGAAAATGTGCAGCTTGTGACGGAGATTGCTGAATATCCGATGTCGGCGAAAGAGGCGCTTCTGCTGGTGGGGCTTGGCCATCGTCTCGACCATTTTCCGGCGCAGCTTTCGGGTGGTGAGCAGCAGCGGGTGGCTATTGCCCGTGCGATTGCCAAGCGGCCGGAGCTGCTGCTCTGTGATGAGCCGACAGGGGCGCTTGATTTTCAGACCGGCAAGCTGGTGCTTGATGTGCTTGAGAAGGTGAATCGTGAACTGGGGACAACAACGCTGGTGATCACTCATAACGCTTCGATTGCCGGTATGGCTGACCGGGTTGTACGCCTTCGCAGCGGTGAAATTGTTGAAGATCGGAAGAATCTTGAGCGGCTTTCTCCCTCTGAACTTGTCTGGTAGGGGAGTGCGATGAAACCCCTCCAAAGAAAGTTGTGGCGTGAACTGCTTCACCTCAAAGGGCAGATGCTTGCTGTGGCTGCGGTGGTGGCCTGCGGAATCTCGGTCTTTGTCTCCATGAGTAGTGTGAAGTACTCTCTGGAGGCGTCGCGGCAGCGCTATTACAGCCGGTTCCGCTTTGCGGATGTCTTTGTTGAGGTCAAGCGAGCGCCGGAGTTTTATCGTGAGATGGTGAGCCGAATTCCGGGGGTGGCCTCGGTCAGCACACGCATTATTGCCGACGTTACGCTTGATGTGCCGGGCCTTGATGAGCCTGCCACAGCAAGGCTGGTGTCGATTCCCGAATACCGGACGCCGGTGCTGAACGATATCTTTCTGAAGAAGGGGCGCTACATCGAACCGGGCAAGCCGGAGGAGGTGATTGTCAGCAAACCGTTTCTTGAGGCCAACCATCTGGCGCCGGGCGACCATATCAGTGCGGTGATCAACGGACGAAAGAAGGAGCTGCTGATTGTCGGGATGGGTCTCTCTCCTGAATACATCTATGAGGTGCAGCCCGGCTCCTTTTTCCCCGACAAGCGCCGGTTCGGAGTCTTCTGGATGAGCCGCAGGGCTCTCGAGTCGGCCATGAACATGAGCGGTGCGTTCAATAACATGTCGCTGACGCTGGCGCACGGTGCCTCGGAAAAAGACGTGATCATGCAGCTCGACAACCTCTTCAGGCGCTACGGGTCGCTTGGGGCGTACGGGAGGAGTGAGCAGCTCTCTGACCGCTTTATTGTCGATGAAATCAAGCAGGTTGGCATTCAGATAACCTTTCTTCCTGTTGTGTTTCTTGCGGTTGCGGTCTTTCTGCTCAATGTGGTGCTTCGCCGTCTTGTGGCGACGCAGCGCGACCAGATTGCCGTGCTCAAGGCGATGGGCTACTCGAACGAGGATGTCGGGCTGCACTACCTCGGTTTTGCCCTGATACCCACCGCTGTGGGGTCGGTTGCAGGGACGCTGCTTGGCGCCTGGCTCGGCAGGGGGCTGATGAATATCTACGGCGATTTTTACAATTTTGCGGAGCTGGTCTACTATTTCCGTTTTGAGGATGTCGCTTTGTCGGTGCTGTTGAGTTTTGGGGCGGCGGTTTTCGGTGCGCTCGGCGCTGTTCGCAAAGCGGTGCAGCTTCCTCCGGCTGAGGCGATGCGGCCTGAATCACCGGCAATCTATAAACCGGGCTTTTTTGATCGCGAGTCGTTGCGGCAAAAAATACCAGTCTCCCTGAGGATAATTGTGCGCAACCTGGAGCGTCGTCGGTGGAAGGCAGCCCTGTCGGTGTTGATGATTTCGCTGGCGGTGGCAATTCTTGTTGCCGGACGCTTCACCTACGATTCTACAGAACGAATGGTGCAGGTTGAGTTTAATGCGAAGCATCGTGAGGATGTGACGGTGATGTTTAACAATCCCATGCCCCTGTCGGTAGCTTATGCGATTGCTTCACTTGACGGGGTGCTGGAACATGAATATTATCGGGAAGAGTCGGTAAAGATGGGCTTTGGCCACCGGGTTCGTCGTCAGTCGATCAGGGGACTCCAATCTTCAGAGGGGTTGCAGCGGCTGGTTGACAAGAACAACCGTCGGTTGACTCTTCCCCAGGATGGTGTGGTACTCACCAAAACGCTGGCTGATATTCTGGGCGTCAGGGTGGGCGACAGGTTGCAGGTGGATTTTCTCCAGGGAAAACAGCTTCATCGGGAAGTGGTGGTCAGTGGCACCATTGATGAGATTCTGGGTTTGTCGGCCTATATGAATCTTGGAGCGCTCAACCGGCTTGCGGGTGATGGCGGGGCGTTGAATGCGGCCTATCTGCGCATTGATCAGGCAAAGGCAGCTCCTCTCTACACCACTTTTAAAAAGATGCCGGGAGTTGCCGGTATCATGATGCTGAAGGCGATGAAGGAGAGTTTCGATGAGCTGATTGCCCAAAGCATGACCACGTCGACGCTTATTCTCACCACCTTTGCCTGTGTGCTGGCCTTCGCAGTGGTCTACAACGGGGCACGTATCTCGCTCTCGGAACGGGCACGTGAACTCTCAAGCCTCAGGGTTCTTGGTATGACGGAAGCTGAGGTCTCGGTTATTCTGCTGGGGGAGCAGGCGCTGCTCACCATTTTGGCCATTCCGGTTGGTTTTTTGATCGGTATAGGGCTCTCCTGGTTGCTGGCCGAAGGGCTCAGCTCTGAACTCTATCGGTTGCCGCTTGTCTTCAGCGCCTATAACTTTCTGTTTGCATTTACGGTTATCATTATTGTTTCAGCGCTCTCAGGCATTTTGGTCAGACGGCGGCTGGTGACGCTTGATCTGGTTGAAGTTTTGAAAACAAGGGAATAGATTATTTTAATTTGCGCTATCGATTTACCGAGATGTACTGGCTTGATTCCAGTAACGACTATGCAGAGCTGTTTGAGCATTACACTTGGAACATGGCGCTATCTGGAAACCTTTATGCAAGAAATGAGTAAGCCAATGGCGGAGGTAATGAAAAAAGCTATATTTGAAATGCTTGTGTCCGGTTTGGACTGATCTAATCCAAACAATGTTAGCGTTCCTGCTGGCAAGCCATTGAGCTGCTCTCTATTGTTTTAAAAAAACTTAAGCATTATTGTGCGATAAACGCATCTATCAGGGAGGATACCATGCAGACACTTACGGCAAGCCAGGCACGCTCAAACCTCTACCGTATCATTGACGAAGCCGCCGCAAACCATGAACCAGTAATTATCACAGGCAAAAGAAATAATGCCGTGCTCATCTCGACAGAAGATTGGGCATCTATCCAGGAAACCATGTATCTGTTATCCGTTCAGGGCATGCGCGAATCTATTATGGAAGGGCTAAAGACTCCAGTTGGCGAATGTTCTAAAGAGTTAGAGTGGTGATGTGGGAATTGGTTTATACAAAGCATGCCAGGAAAGATGCCCAGAAACTATCTTCAGCAGGTCTGAAAGAGAAAACGCAGGCACTTTTGATGGTTCTCGGTGAAAACCCGTTTCAAAATCCACCACCGTATGAAAAATTGGTTGGTGATTTATCCGGAGCTTATTCCCGGAGAATCAATATTCAGCACCGGTTGGTATATCAAGTTTTAGAAGAGCTTCATGTCGTTAAGGTGCTGAGGATGTGGTCACACTATGAGTGAATTGTACAGGTAACATGAGGTTCAACCAGACTACAAGGAGCTGAGTTGTGCTCATCGCACCCAACTTCATTAATCGCTTCTGGTTACCCTTGGCGTAAGTTATAGGAACTTTATGATACTATCAAAAACACAGCGCCTTGTAGGCCTCTCAGCAGTGATTGCTGCTGTGATCCTCTTTTTCGTCTTCAGGCCCTCTCCGCTTCCGGTGGAGTCCGGTATAGTGAAGCGGGGCGCGTTTCAGGTGACACTTGATGGCGAGGGAGTAACCCGTGTGAATGATCGCTTTGTTCTGGCCGCTCCTGTGACCGGAAAGCTGGTGCGAGTGCGGCTGGAAGAGGGTGATCGTGTCCAGAAGGGGAGTCTTGTGGCGGAGCTGTTACCCCCGGAGCTTGATCTTCGGGCCTACAGCGAAGCCTCGTCTCGCGTCGGTTCAGCCCGCGCAGCCCTTGATGAGGCCATGGCCAGGGAACGGCAGGTCAGGCTCTCAACTGAGCAGGCCGAACGCAGTTTTCTTCGGCAACAGAACCTCTTTCGCGAAGGCGCTGTTTCAAAAGAGAGCTATGAACTTGCAGAGAATGAGACGAACATATCAAAAAAAGAGTCCGATCAGGCCAGATCCGCTGTTAAAGCTGCCCATTTCAATCTTGCAGCTCTTCAGGCAGTAGTTGATCGGCAGACGGCAGGTAAGCCTGTTTGTGTCTTCTCTCCGGTTAACGGGAGAGTGCTCAGGATCCATGAAAAAAGTGAAAGAATCATTTCCGCCGGTTCACCCTTGCTCGATATTGGCGACCCTTCCGCAATTGAAATTGTAATTGACGTGCTCTCTTCTGATGCCATTGCGGTAAAGCCGGGAAACCGGGTGCTCATCACCAACTGGGGTGGTGATAAGGAGTTGCAGGGTGTGGTGAAAACCGTTGACCCTGCGGCCTTCAACAAGGTCTCAGCGCTTGGCATTGAAGAAAAACGGGTAAACATTGTCGCGGTTCCTTGCACGAATGAACCGCTGCTCGGCGATAACTTCCGTGTTCAGGCAAGTATTGTGCTCCGTGAAGCCAGGAGTGTGCTTCAGGTGCCGGTCAGCAGCCTCTTCAGAGGCAAAAATGGATGGCATCTCTTTTCTATAGAGAATGGTAAGGCGGTTGACAGGAGCATCACTCTCGGAATGCGCGGCACCTGGCAGGCCGAGGTGCTTGGTGGTGTCAGTGAGGGACAGCGGGTTGTGGTGCATCCCTCCAATGAGCTGAAAGACGGGATGGCGGTGCAGGTTCAGGAGTGATGTCTTTTTAGGGTAGTTGCGTTTTGAGAGACTGAACTTGTTTGTTACACTGCAAAACTGAACTTGCTATATTTTCGTGGACAGTGTGAGAAGTCATATCTTCAATCAAAAGGAGACATGAGACATGACACCGACAGGCAACGAGAGTCGCAGGAAGTACAGCAAAGAGTTCAAGGTTGATGCCGTTGAACTGATGA
>CAISRC010000063.1 GCA_903887845.1 uncultured Chlorobiaceae bacterium | reverse complement strand
CTCACCCAGTATCGTTGTAACTTGCTTCATGGTCTGGAACTCCTTGTTTATATGGCTGATATCAATTGTTTTGTCACTTTTAATATCGCCGTTTCTCAGGTGTTTTCAGACCTTTTTTATTTTTTACCGGACACTACTGAGTAAGGATTGAGAGCGAAGGCGGCGGTGTGCAGATTTTTTAGTGAAGTTATTATTCTTACATTTTCAAAAGGCAGTGATCACTTAATCAAACTCAGGGTATGAAGCCGCATTATTATTTTGTTGGGGCAACTTTTTCAATACTCCTTTCTATTTACCTCTTTCTTTTCGGTACAGGGGTAAATCATGAGCTGATTGCCATTTTTGTAGGGTTATGGGCACCGACAATTATCTGTGTTGGTATTTTTAATACTCTGCTCGGTATTCTTGATGAAATGTGTTGTGCACACAAGCGTATTGAGGATGCAACCTGCGGCCATGATCATTAGGCTTATCCCTTCCTGTACAAGCGGTTTTGGGAGTATCGAATGATGAAACATGCCGGAACCATAGCGCTTGTTGGCGTGGGGGGGTTTCTCGGCTCTGTGGCGCGCTATGTGGTGTCGCTGTTGCTCTCTCCTGTGGTGCCCTGGTTTCCGTTTGCCACTTTGGCCGTCAATATTCTTGGCTGTTTTCTGATCGGGCTTCTGAGTGAACTGGCAATCTCGACAACCCTTGTTTCTCCGGAAGCAAGGCTTTTTCTTGTTACCGGGTTCTGCGGAGGTTTTACCACCTTTTCATCCTATATGTTTGAGGATACCGCACTTCTCAGGGATGGTCAGCTTTTTTATGCAGGGATTTATCTTGCTGGCAGTATCGCCGGAGGATTTATAGCTCTCTATACAGGAACGCTTCTTGCTAAACTTTGGACATAACGGAGTGAATTATGGAACTACAGAGTTCAGAAATGCTGCGAATTTTTGTTGGCGAACAGGCCCGGTACGGTCATCGGCCACTCTATGAAGAGATTGTCCGAGAAGCCCGGTTACAGGAGATGGCTGGCGCCACAGTGCTGAAAGGGGTGCTCTCCTACGGTCACGACATGCAGATCAAGAGCTCTAAAATCATGGAATTGGGCACGAACCTTCCTATGGTTATCGAGCTTGTCGACTCTGCGGAGAAGATAGACGGGTTTCTGCCGATGGTTGAGCAGATGGTCAGGGACGCTTCAGCACGCGCGATGATTACCAGAGAGCTGGTGCGCACCGGGATTATTGAATAACAAGCCCGGAATAACGAAAAAGGGAAGCCCTGAAGCTTCCCTTTTTCATTGTTTCATATCCCGGTGGATTATTTCCCGGATTCTACAAGAGCGTTGTAGTTTGCCTTGATGGTTTTTTCCAGATCCGCGTCGGTGTGCATCGAGCTGATGAACATCGCTTCGAACTGAGACGGGGCGAGGTAAATACCCTGGTCAAGCATCGAGTGGAAGTATTTGCCGTGTCTTTTGATATCGGCGGTGATTGCCGTCGAATAGTCAACGACCGGAGTTCCGGTAAAGAAAAGGCAGGACATGGAGCCGACACGGTTCTGCACATAGTTCAGACCGAGTTTCTTCAGGTTGTCACTGAAGCCCTCTTCAATGATAACGGCTTTGCGTTCGAGTTCCGGATAGGGATTCTCTTCAATCAGGATTTTCAGGGTTGCAAGACCAGCGGTCAGCGCCAGCGGGTTGCCTGAAAGAGTGCCTGCCTGGTAGACATCGCCGAGTGGAGCAACACGTTCCATGATCTCGCGTTTGCCGCCGAATGCTCCAACGGGAAGACCGCCGCCGATAATCTTGCCCATGGTGGTCAAGTCAGGCGTGACGCCATAGAGGCTCTGTGCTCCGCCAAGTGCCACGCGGAAACCGCACATCACTTCATCAAAAATCAGTACAATGCCTTCCTGGTCGCAAAGGGTGCGAAGAGCGGCAAGAAATCTTGGTTTTGCCGGAATAACGCCGGTGTTTCCAGCAACAGGCTCAATGATAATAGCGGCAATATTGCCCTTGTTCTCATTGACAAGCAGTTTTACCGACTCAATATCGTTATAGGTTGCATTGAGCGTATCCATTGCGGTGCCCTTGGTGACGCCGGGGCTGTCAGGAGCGCCGAGGGTCAGGGCGCCTGAACCTGCCTTGATGAGGAAACTGTCGCCATGGCCATGGTAGCAGCCTTCAAATTTGATGATTTTATCACGACCAGTGTAGCCGCGAGCAAGACGGACAGCCGACATGGTGGCTTCGGTACCGCTGTTGACCATGCGCACCATTTCAAGCGAAGGCACGATTTTGCAGAGAAGCTCGGCAATTTCGATCTCCATCTCAATAGGAGTGCCGAAACTGGTGCCGATATTTTTCAGGGTATACTCAAGAGCAGCCGTGATTTTGGGGTGCATGCTGCCAAGAATGAACGGGCCCCAGGAACCGACATAATCAAGGTAGCTGTTGCCATCAACGTCGGTCATGTATGCGCCCGACCCTTTGGCCATGTAGACTGGAGTTCCGCCAACGGATTTGAATGCTCGTACCGGAGAGTTCACGCCGCCGGGAATAAACTTCTTTGCTTTTTCAAAGAGTTCAATTGATTTGGTGAGTTGAGGCATGTCGGACAATGCTGTTTAGGATTGAACAAGAGGTTACAAGAGTAAATAAAAAGTCTGATCAAGATAGAAATACTCCAGAAGATATAAAACCCCAAAAAAATGCGGACATTGCTATGGCTGAAGCATTTGTGAGACAATAGAGAGGTTTTTGCGCGACAGTACATGCTCCAGATGCACTCCACAGTACTCGTGCAGCAGGTCGCAAAGCGTCTCAATATCGGCGTTATCGGCGTTGATGGAGTTCCCTGCAGGATGGCGTGTTGCCGCAAGAGTGTTCAACTGCATGGCGAGGCGCACCGGAATGAGCCGTTTTCTTGCAAAATTATCTCCTGCTGATCCGGGCAGCGCCAGACCGCCAGGATTCATCACAAAATAAAGCTCGGTCAGCTTCATGGCGCTTATGGCCGGAACAAGCTCCTCACCGCTGAAGACGCACCTCTGCAGGGAGGGCTGAAAGCCAAGCAGAGAGACAAATCGCAAAAGAAACCAGGCATAAAGCTGCCGAAAATCGACGCCGGTACGGTAAAGCTGCTCAAGGGTTTCTGCAAGCAGAGTGAACAGAGGCAGGCTTTTTTCACCATTTTCCGTTGTCTGTCTGACCAGATCAATGATCCGGTAAAGAACAGCAAATCGCTCAATATCCGGCGCGGGAACCATTGGGCTGAAAACAAGGTTCCCATCACTGACCAGTTGAATATCACGGCTGCTTTTTTTATAGAGGACAAGGTCGACAATGTTGCCCGCGCTGAAAAGACCCGACAGCTTGTTTTTTGGATTGCGCGCGCCTTTTATGATAACCGGCATCTTTCCGAAATCACGGGTGTAGATCGAACAAATCTTTGATTGGTCACGGTACTTTGTTTCTCTCAGGATCACTGCCCGGGTTTTGACGATCACTGCCTGAACTTTTATATGTTGTTAAATATAATTATATACAAAAACGCTGCACTCTGCGGCAAACTGAATTATTAAAAAGTAAATAAATCGATTAATCAAGGAGAATAATAGAGATGCCGACTTACCAGTATCGATGCAGCAACTGCGGAAATGAGCTTGAAATAGTCCAGAAAATGAGCGACGATTCTCTGACCATCTGTCCGAAATGTGAAAAAGAGACGTTTGAGCGGGTCATTACAGCCGAAGGCGGATTTGTGCTGAAGGGATCCGGGTTTTATAAAACAGACTATGCCAAGGGTAAACCTGCGGACGCACCTGCCGCACCCTCCTGTGCCACTGCGGCCTGTGCCGGCGGTTCCTGTCCTATGGCAAAATAGAGCGCCTCAGCTTCGCAGGAGCAACAACATATTGTCAGAGCTTATCCTGCGGCCAGCATCAAAGCACGAAACAGCCTTCCTCTCTCAAGGGAGGCTGTTCTGTTTTTTAAACGGATTCTCTTTTTCTCTCCAGGCAAACGTTGAAAGATTGATGCTCTTGTTTCCCCTGAAACTTTCAGGGTACTGTTTACCCTCAACATTTCCCGTTACCTTCACCCTGCCAAGGATACCGTCCGTGAAAAACATGCGGATCATATCCCCGCTCGAATAGTTGATTCCCGAAGGTTTCCGGTTCTCATTGTAGAGGTGATAGAGGCTTTCTGCCTGACTGGTGAGCGTAATCCCTGTTATTTTCGATTTGTTGTTGAGCAGAATCACCATTTTCTTGCCGCTGAACTGGTCATAGACGACAGGCGAAAGAGAGAGGGTATCCTGTGAGGCAAAAAAAGCATTGTTCTTGACCTGTATTTCATCAATGTGTTTGCGTTTTCCACCACTGTCAGACTCTTTGAGGTGCAGCAGAATAGTGTCGCCGCAGATCTGCTGTTCATTGTGCCAGACCAGGACGTCGTCGTAGAGCCAGATTTGGCTGGTTGTCCTGTTGATCACAGCTCTCCGCGACTTGCCGACGAGAGAGTTATCCACCATTCGGCCACGCACCTTCCCGCTTAATTCACCGACCTCCCTGTCCGTGTAGTAGACGCCATGTTCACCGTAGATTTCAACCGAATTGTCGGTTATAAAAACATTGCCCTCCAGCACGATTTTGTTTTCCTGCTCGTAATCGGTAGCGCGGTCACATCGCAATGTTATTGTGCCGTCCTGGAACACTACATTGCCGTTAACCATGCGATAGCTTCCCGTGTTGTTCTGGCCACCTTCGATGGTATCGGCATGTTGGAGAATAATTTTCTTTTTTTCGGCCCGTAGTGTATTATGGTGCACCACCGGGAGCACGATGGCCTGCATCATTACTATGCAGGCGGTCAGGAACGTCAATGAAAAAAATCTTTGCATGGTAAAGAACTAAATTGATGGCTTCCCGCAGATTGTTTTACCCCTAATGTAACAAAGCTTTGTTTTGACTGTGAAAAAATTACTGTTGACCGCTGGCGGCAGACCAGCCACACTTTTGCTTGCACCTCTCTATGCTGCGTTGAAAAAAAACGGAAATTACAAACCGGTAGTGATGTTTGCAGCACCGGAGGGTGTTGAACCAATCAGCGAAGACCTTGCCGAATGCTTCGGTATTGGTGAAGCGAGTTATACCATTATGCTTCCGAAAGGCACTTCGGTTGAACAGCTTGCTTCAGCCATGACCGGTATGGAAAAAATAATGCTGACCGAACAACCCGACCTTGTTCTGGTCTGCGGCTCCGACAATGTTGCTGTAGGTGCGGCTATTACCGCAGCAAAACTCGGCTTGCCGGTTGCCGCAGTCGATGCCGGGCTGCGAAGCTATGAACGCTCAGATGCCGAAGAGGTCAACCGCGTCGTTATTGATGCGATGGCCGACTTCCACTTTGTCAGCGAACACAGTGGTGAATACAACCTGATCAACGAAGGTGTCGCCGATGAAAAGGTCTTTTTTGCAGGCAACCTTATTGTCGACAGCCTTGTCGGCCTGATGGAACAGGCAAACGACCGTGATGTGCCAGTGATTCCGGGCATCAAACCGAAAAAGTTTGCGCTTCTGCTCCTGAACCCGGCAGGCCGGTTCTCCGAAAAGGAGCCTCTGGAAATGATGCTGCGTCTCCTGACAGAGATATCCAATGGGATAACGGTTCTCATGCCGCTCGCTGCCGGATTTGAATCGCTGATGCAGCAGCACGGTATGGGTGACTCGTTCAGCGCAATAGAGGGAGTAACGATAATCGAACCACCAACACACACAGCCCTCCTGAAACTGCTCCGGGATTCCATGCTGCTGCTGACCGACATCGAAGAGATGCAGTCGGAAGCCACCGTCATGAATGTCCCCTGCCTCACCATCATGGAGAGCTCCTCGCGCCCCGCAACCATCGAAATTGGCACCAACCTGCTGGTCGGCCTCGATGAGGATGATATCAAAAGCCGCATTCACGACATTCTGCATCCCGGTTCACATCAACACATCACAAGCCGCTCAAAAATTCCCGAGAAATGGGATGGGGCCGCTGCCGGAAGAGTTGTAGCCGTGCTTGATCGGGTGCTGAAGGATTGAGCAAGGCCTTGCCATGATTGCTCGGGCCCCCTTTCACTTTAGGATGAATTTTCGGTAGTTTAGGAAAAGCTAAAAGGATAATCAAACCGTGATAAAACGCCATGTATTGGGATATTAAAAAAGTAAAGCCGCTGCCCGACTATAAAATCTACGTTGAAACTATGGCTGGGCGAAAGGGTATATTTGACGTGAAGCCGTATCTTGATTTTGGCGTTTTCAGAGAGCTGCGGGACATCAATTATTTTAATCAGGCAGGCATAGAACATGGTGCGGTTACCTGGCCACACAAGCAGGATATCCCCCCTGAAACGCTTCTTGCTGAAATGCAGCCTGTTGACAAACCTGTTTGAGTTTTCAGGTATTTGTCGCATCAGTGGGTGGCAACGAGACCGACCTTCCAGAACAACCATTGATAAGATCAGGAATAATGTAGACACATGGCCAGAACAAAAGCACCAAAAGAGATCAAAGAAGAGCCCATAGAAAAACAGCTCTGGAAAGCCGCCGACAAGCTGCGCAAAAACATTGACGCTGCAGAATACAAGCATGTCGTGCTCGGTCTGATGTTTCTCAAATACATCTCCGACTCTTTCGAGGAGATGTACGCCAAACTTCAGGCAGGCGAAGGTGAATATGCCGGAGCCGACCCGGAAGACAAGGATGAGTACAAAGGTGAAAACATCTTCTTTGTACCCCGGCAAGCTCGCTGGTCATTTTTGCTGACCAGTGCCCGCCAGTCGGATATTGGCCTCCTTGTTGATGAGGCGATGGATATTATTGAAAAGGAAAATCCCATGCTCAAGGGCGTTCTGCCCAAGGTCTATGCACGTCAAAACCTTGATCCCGCAAGCCTTGGTGGTTTGATTGACCTTATGAGCAATATCGCCCTCGGTGATGCCAAGTCGCGGAGCCGAGACGTGCTTGGTCACGTTTTCGAATACTTCCTCGGAGAATTCGCTCTCGCCGAAGGCAAGCAGGGTGGTCAGTTCTACACCCCGCGCAGTATTGTTGAACTGCTTGTCACCATGCTTGAGCCCTACAAAGGCCGGGTACTTGATCCCTGCTGTGGTTCCGGCGGCATGTTTGTGCAATCGGAACGATTTATAACCGAGCATCAGGGCCGAGTAAAGGATATCTCAATCTACGGTCAGGAGAGCAACCAGACCACCTGGCGGCTGGCAAAAATCAACCTTGCCATTCGCGGTATCGACAGCTCACAGGTGAAATGGAACAACGAAGGCTCCTTTCTCAACGATGCCCATAAAGACCTTAAAGCTGATTACGTTATTGCCAATCCGCCTTTCAACGACAGCGACTGGAGCGGTGAGCAATTGCGTGGTGATGGCCGCTGGAAATACGGCATTCCACCGGCAGGCAATGCCAACTTTGCATGGTTGCAGCACTTCATCTTCCACCTTGCCCCGAACGGCATTGCCGGAGTGGTACTTGCCAAAGGAGCGCTCACCAGTAAAAGCAGCGGCGAAGGCGATATCCGTAAATCAATGATAGCCGATGGCAACCTGATTGACTGCGTGGTCAACCTGCCCGCCAAGCTCTTCCTGAACACCCAGATTCCTGCCGCGCTCTGGTTTCTGAACCGGGCAAGAAACAACGGCCACCCGCGCAAGAACGAAATTCTCTTTATCGATGCGCGTAATCTGGGCCACCTCATCAACCGCCGTACCCGTGAACTCTCGGGTGACGACATTGATCTCATTGCCGAAACCTATCATGACTGGCGAACCGGAGAGGGTGAGTATGAGGATAACAAAGGATTCTGTGCCTCCGTGCCGTTGGAACGAGTGCAGGAACTCGACTACGTGCT
Organism: uncultured Chlorobiaceae bacterium; assembly: GCA_903887845.1. Classification (GTDB taxonomy): domain Bacteria; phylum Bacteroidota; class Chlorobiia; order Chlorobiales; family Chlorobiaceae; genus Chlorobium. The sequence goes on along the minus strand of CAISRC010000063.1, from coordinate 3,147 downwards.
TACACCGGGTCGCTACGTTGGCCTTGCAGAGGAAGAGGATGACTTTGATTTTGCTGAACGTTTTGCCGCACTGAAGGCTGAGTTTGAGGCGCAGTTGGTGGAAGAAGCGGAATTGAACAAGGCAATTCTGGTGAATTTGGCGAGGATAAAAATATGAACGGAAATAACCGGTTGTATAATGAATTGCTGGAGCTGGTTCAGATAAAAATCAGACAGGCACAACAGAAGGCAGTTTTTTCCATTAACCGTGAGCTACTCATTCTTTACTGGGAAACGGGAAAACTGATTGCCCAGCGCCAACAGCAGGAAGGGTGGGGAAGCGCCATTATTCCACGGCTGAGTCGTGATATCAATAATTTATTACCTGAAATCAAAGGCTATTCGATCCGCAACATCGGGCGTATGATTGCTTTTTATCGCGAATACCCTGATGCCGATCTTTTTTTGCCACAGCCTGTGGCAAAAAATAAGCAACCCTCAAATTTGCCACAGCCCGAGGCAAAAATTGAGTCTCTGATTTTTTCTCTGCCTTGGGGTCATAACATTCTGCTCCTGGAAAAGGTCAAAGATCGTCAACATCGGTTGTTTTACATGCAGCAGGCGTTGCTGCATGGTTGGAGCCGAAATGTTCTTGCTTTGATGTACGAAAGTCAACTTCATGCAAGAGATGGGTGCAAGCTGTCAAATTTCAGTGCTTTGCTGCCTCCTGAGCAATCGGATATGGTGCGGCATGCATTAAAAGATCCTTATGTATTTGATTTTTTGACGCTCACCGAACCCTATCATGAACGGGAACTGGAAACAACGCTGCTTAACCATATTGAAAAATTTCTGATGGAGCTTGGCGTAGGCTTTGCGTTTGTAGGCAGGCAATACCCTTTGAGCATCGGAAAGGATGATTTTTATATTGACCTCCTGTTTTATCATCTCAAATTGCGGTGCTTTATAGTCATAGAGCTGAAAAAAGGGAAGTTTAAACCGGAATATGCCGGAAAGCTGAATTTTTATTGCAATGTTGTGGATGGCACGCTCAAGCATGTTGATGACCAGCCTACCATTGGCTTGATTTTATGCCAGGACAAAAATGAACTTGTTGCAGAATACGCCTTGAAAGGTATTGACAAGCCAATAGGCATCAGTGAATACCAGTTAATGAAACAGTTGCCGGTAGAATTCCAGTCATCCCTGCCGAGTATTGAGCAGATTGAAGCAGAATTGGGAGGTGGAGATGAGTGAAGGTTTGAGCGGGTGGCGGGAATGTAAGCTTTGTGATATTTCTGTAAAAATCGGAAGCGGAGCAACACCAACAGGAGGAAGTAATGCCTATAAGCCATCCGGAATATCATTGATAAGAAGCCAAAACATATTGGATTTTAAGTTTTCAAATAGTGGGTTGGCATTTATTGATGAGGTTCAGGCTTATGAACTTAAAAATGTGAGTGTTGAAGAAAATGATGTCCTTTTAAATATCACAGGAGATAGTGTAGCCAGATGTTGTATTGTACCTAAAGCTGTATTGCCTGCAAGAGTTAATCAGCATGTTGCTATAATTCGTTTAAATGATCGCGCGGCAAGCTACTCTTTCATCTATTACTTGCTTCAGGCAAAAAAAGAAGACCTGTTAATGCAATCGGAAATTGGTGCAACTCGAAAAGCATTAACCAAGGGCATGATCGAAGAATTAGAGATTTTAATTCCTGCTCTTTCCGAACAAAAAGCCATTGCTGCCATCCTCAGCAGCCTCGACGACAAAATCGATCTGTTGCAACACCAGAACAAAACCCTTGAATCCATGGCCGAAACTCTCTTTCGCCAGTGGTTTATTGAAGAGGCGCAGGAGGATTGGACAGAATATTCCGTATCTGATTTTGCTGACCACGTTAAAGAGAATGTGGTTCCAGCTAAATCCAAGAGTGAATATTATCATCATTACAGCTTGCCTGCATTTGATGAAGGTAAAAGGCCGACTCTTGAACTTGGAAGTGAAATACTCAGCAATAAATACAAAGTTGTAGAACACTCAATACTGGTTTCCAAACTAAATCCCAAAGTGCCAAGAATATGGCCAGTTAGCTCTCTTCCGAGTAAGAATTCCATCTGTTCAACAGAGTTTCAAGTGTTAAAGCCTAAAAGTATAAAGCTATACGGATATTTATTATTTTTACTGCGTTCCAATGATGCAGTAGATGCACTGTCTATGGCGGCATCAGGAACCAGCGGGAGTCATCAAAGGGTACGGCCTGAAGATATTTTCAATATCAAAACGAGTTTGCCTTCACTTGCGCGTGCTGAGCAATACTCGAACATGGTTATGCCTGGTATTGCCAAAACGTGTTCAAATCTATTACAAATTAATATCCTTGAAATACTCCGTGATACCCTGTTGCCAAAACTGATGAGCGGCGAAGTGACTGTGATAAATTAAGTTACAGATATGAAAATATCGAACGAACAAGCTGAATACCTCTTGAAATTGCCCAAGAAAATCATTGGGCCTGAAGGTTTGCTGGAGAGTTTGACGATTGATCAGCAGTTTCCGTTTAATCAGCGTTTCGAGATTATTTCAAATCCATTACTGCTATGAACTGGATAGAGAATAGTATCAAAGAATATTACAACTGGCTTCACGAAAAAACCATTGTAACCAAAGATGAAAATACAGGATGGAGTGCTATAAGCACCCCGTATTCAGGCTTGTTTAATGATACTATTGAGATCTATGCCAAGCTTGAAAATGGCAAGCTCATTTTGTCTGATGATGGTGTAACATTAGCTAATTTAGAGCTTGAAGGAGCACCTCTATTGCGTTCTTCGAAACGCAAAGAGTGGCTCGACATGGTGTTACTGAATTATGGAATAGCATTGGTTGATAATGAACTTCAAGTTATTGGAACAGAAAAGGATTTCAATCAAAAGAAGCATAACCTGATTTGTGCAATTTCAGAGATTTCGGACATGGCAATGATGTCAAAACATACCGTCTCTTCTCTTTTCAAGGAAGATGTCAAAGCCTATCTCGATGAACAAGGCATTATTTGCACTCCACAGTTTATTGCGAAAGGCTCTACAGGTATTGAATTTACCTTTGACTTTCAAATTGCGGGCAAGCAAAAAGAGATTGTCATTAAATCTTTTAATTCTCTGAAT
>CAISRC010000062.1 GCA_903887845.1 uncultured Chlorobiaceae bacterium | reverse complement strand
TTAAAGTCATGGGCAATGCCGCCAGCCAGCACGCCGAGACTTTCAAGCTTCTGGGCGTGAAGGAGTTGGCGTTCAAGTGACAGTCGCTCCTCTTCGGCTTTCTTTTGATCAGTTATGTCGTGCCCGATACCGATATACATAACGGCACCATTTGCATCCGTGTAAGATGTGCCATTTGCCATGAACAGCCGCCAGGAGCCATCGGCGCATGACGTGGTCAAGTAATAATGGACATTTTGCTAAGCCACTTTTCTCTGTTGATATTTTTCCTCATATTCTCTGGGGCTGACATACCCCAAATATGAATGCCGTCTTCTGCTGTTGTAAAACATTTCGATGTAGTCAACGATATCCTTTTTAGCTTCATCTCTGGTTTTGTACGTTGCAAAAAAGACTCGTTCAGTTTTCAAGCTACCGAAAAAACTTTCTGCTACGGCATTGTCCCAGCAATTTCCTTTGCGGCTCATACTGCAAATAATACCGAACGTATTCAGTTCGCTTTGAAAATCGTCACTGCAATACTGGCTGCCGCGATCTGAGTGATGAATCAACCCGCGTGCTGGTTTTCGACGCCAAACAGCCATCCGCAGAGCTTCAATTACTAAAGTCCGATCCATTTGGCTGTTCAAGGACCAACCTACAATCTGACGGGAAAACAAGTCAAGTACCACGGCCAGGTACAGCCAACCCTCACTGGTCCAGATATAGGTAATGTCAGAAACATAGGCCGTGTCCGGTTTTTCGACCTTAAACTCGCGATTCAGCAGGTTTGGTGCAACCGGCAAGCTGTGTTTACTATCAGTGGTGACTTTGAATTTCTTCTTTTGCCTGGCTGTAATATCTGCAAGCTTCATTATCGTAGCAGCTTTGGTGCGACCGCACTGAGTCCCGTGGGCGGCAATCTCTTTTGCAATGCGACGTGCACCATAGGTTCCTTTTGATAAACGATGAGCCTCCCGAGCAACCGGAATCAGCTTGTCATATTCTCTTTGACGAATTGATTTCTCACGTTTTTTCCAACCATAGTATCCGCTTCGACAGACGTCCAGAACATCACACATAAGGGAAACTGGATAAGTCTTCTTCTCAGTATCTATGAACAGATACCGCTCCCCGATTCTATCGCGAAGAAGACTGCCGCCTTTTTTAATACTTCTCGCTCCAGCTTCAGACGATGATTTTCTTTTTTCAGTCGAGCCAGTTCCGCGTGAAGATCTTCTTTCACCGGAGCAGACCTGCCTTTTTCTGTGAAATTTGAAGCATTTCTCCACCGGCGTAATATGCTGATATTTACGCCAAGATTACGCGATGCCTCTGAAAGTTGATAACCTTGCTCTGTTATCAGCTTGACTGCTGAATCTTTGAATTCCTGAGTGTACTTCCTTCTGATCGTTGACATGAACACCTCCGTTGGGGGTACTAATACCCGCTCTTAAAAATGTGTCCACTTATTTCTTACCACGTCAGGACAGTGAATCCGGTTTTAACTGGACAGCAAATCCGGAACTGACTGGACACCCAATCCGGTTTTAACTGGACAGTGATTTC
>CAISRC010000061.1 GCA_903887845.1 uncultured Chlorobiaceae bacterium | reverse complement strand
GGTTGTTGATGTAGCTCTCGTAACTCTCGTGAAAGCCGATCTGGTTCTCCGTCCCGTAGTCCTTGAGCTGCCAGTACGGCGGTGAGGTGACAACAAGATGCACCGACCTGTCAGCGAGGAGGTTCATCTGTCGGCTGTCGCCGTGGATTATGGTGTGGTGGCTTTTCAAGGGGCTGTTGGGTGTATGGGTTGTATTGTTGGTGGAGCGGTTTTGGATGCTTGAGTGAAGTATAGAGAATTTCTTTTGATTTACACTGAATGGAGGGCTGGGGAAATATTCTGCCATGTGTATAGTTTTCGGCATCCTCTCCTTCCATTCACGCAACCCCGAGATTCAGATTTCATGCATCAGCCGCTCATCGAAGGAGAGGTTCAGAGCCAATGAGATCAAGGCATTGCGTGAACGTGACCAAAAAATCGTTCAGTCAATGGAAACACGGATAAAAGAAACCTGCCGGTAATCCTGCAAAAGCCTGATCCGATTCCTTGTTTATTGGGGTTCGGCCCATTTTTCGCAGTCGCGCCAACTCATGATTGTGACACCGTTGCGCTCATAGGAATCGTCACCTCCATAGATCAGCCAGGGCTGAAGCGCCTCTTCTCCAGCAAATCGTGCGGCTTTGAGGCCTGCCCGGATAGAGTCACCGGTGATGGTCTGGCCTGATTTTATTTCAACCGGTTGCAGTTTTGTGCCACGTTCAAAAACAATATCCGCTTCGAGGCCGTTATTGTCACGCCAGAAGTAGAGATCTGGAGGCATCCCCAAATTATAGCGGGATTTAAGAAACTCGCTGATGATGAATGATTCAAAAATTGCTCCTCTCATGGGATGCAGCGAAAGTAGTTCATGCGAACGGATACCAAGCAGCCAACAGGCAAGGCCCTGATCCAGAAAATAGAGCTTCGGCGTTTTCACAAGTCGCTTTCCGAAGTTCCGGTAGTATGGCTGGAGCAGGTGAACAATATAGCTTGATTCCAGAACAGAGAGCCATGAACGGGCTGTTTTCTGGGAAATACCTGTTTCACCCGCCAGTGCATTAAGGTTAAGCAGTTGTCCGTTTCGACCTGCACAGAGACGCACAAAGCGCTGGAATACCGATAGATCATGAACTCGTAACACCTGCCGGATATCCCGCTCAATATAGGTGGCGATGTAACTTGCAAACCAGTCGGCAGACGATATATCCCTCATATAAAGAGCAGGATAAGAACCCTTTATGATCAGCGTGTCAAGCGATTGTGACGATTGTGATGCTGCCGGAAGTTCTGAAATGGACAAGGGAAGCAAAGCAGTCATGCCAACACGACCGGCAAGAGACTGGCTGACTCCGGCGAGCAGTCCGAATTGCTGTGAACCGGTCAGAATGAATTTTCCGGGAATCGGCTCTTCATCAACCATGCCCTGAAGGTATGAAAAGAGATCCGGCCATCGTTGAGCTTCATCGAAGATGGCTCCATCACGAAACCGGTGAAGGAACCCTTTGGCATCTTCAAAGGCAAAGGCACGTTCTGCAGGGTCTTCAAGGGTTATGTATGGCTTATCGGCAAAAACGGCTTTTGCCAACGTTGTTTTTCCTGACTGCCGAGGCCCGGTTATTG